>NZ_JANKOG010000055.1:0-16895 GCF_024656005.1 Burkholderia sp. SCN-KJ | reverse complement strand
AACGGCGTTGGCCATGGTGATTCCTATGGGGTTAAGGGATAAATTAAAGTGCATGAGTGCCTTAGCTCTATGCAGACCTGGTTTGGTTCGAGGTGTTCGGGCGGCGTCTTCTCCTCTGGTTCTGGTGGTTGCTGCACGGGTGAGACACTTGCGGTCGCCCGCATTACTTCAGTAGGCGTGCCTCCGCGTACCAGTGGATCGACCCACGGCGGTGCGACGTCTAGCGGCTCGTCGGGTTTCGATTTAGACGCCGCACCAAGGTAGAAACGAAAGCGGTTGCCGTATGCGGTGCGTCGCCGATCACTGTAGTGTCGTACCATCGTGACTCGCGGCGTCGCGTTGAAGTCGCTCAAGGACACACATTGCGTCGTCGGCGGCTTCCAGGGGCACAAAGATGTGATCGTGATAGGTCGCGGCGACTACATTGCAGCTGATACCGACTTCACCGAGCGCTCCGGAAAATGCGGCGGTGAGGCCTGCGGAAGGCAGGTCAGAGCGAAGCAGCAAGGTGATCCATGCGGCACGAAACGATATCCGTAAATTGAATCGTTCTGCTACGCCGAGTTCTACAAACACAGTAAGTCCTTCGTGTTCCCGGAATGTCCCAATAATTGCGCTTCCCGGAATGCCCTCTGGAGCCAGTTCGCCTAAAGCAAGACTTACGAACGCGACGCGCTCGCGATTGAGGACCGGAGACATAGAGGCGATCAGTGTCCTCAGATTCGTAGTTCTCTCGTGCATGTTGTCATATCCCATAAAGACCAAATCGCACGATCGAGTAGCGGTCTGGCTTATAGCCACGAAGCATTAGCTAAGCATGTTGCCCTCAAGTCGCATTGCCATTAAATGACTGTGGAGGCGTATTTTTTATCGGTCGGATACTGATAGTTGTTCAGAAGTTGAGTTGTCAGGCAAGCCGACTGACCTCGATCCCGAATCTGCCACTGCTGCTCGACGAGGCGGCGTATCTGATAAGTGTACAAAGAGCAAACGTATTGCGGGCTCATACCTGAGCATATGACGCCTATACCTTCCGCGCATTGCTGGTAGTGGGAAAATGCACGACACTGTATGACCATCAGATCATGTCAAAGATGACTGGATCTCAACTACAAGTAAATCCGCCCACGTGAGCTGTGTGCGACGCCGTCGTGAAGCTCAGTGGGCAACCATACCTAAATGCGCGGCGGTTAAGTTCCGTGACCCTAGCCTACAAAACTGTCTCATTTGGAAGTGGGAAATTCCGGTATGACGTTGTCATCGAGATCAGGAGGTCATACCGTGAAGAAGAGCAAGTTCACCGAAGAACACATCACCTATGCGTTGAAGCAGGTCGAGCTGGCCACGCCGGTCGCGGCGGTCTGCCGCAAGAAGGGGATCAGCGACGCGATGTTTTGCAACTGGCGGACGAAGTACGGTGGACTATCGCCCTCAGAGCTGCGCCGTCTGAAGCAGCTTGAAGAAGAGAACGCGAAGCTCAAGCGACTCGTGGCCGACCTGTCGCTGGACAAGGCCATGCTGCAGGACGTGCTGTCAAAAAGCTCTGGAGCCTTCCCGGCGCCGTGAACTGGTCACGGACCTAATGCGGCGTTTTGGCGCATGCTACCGACAGACCTGTGCGTTGTGTCAGCTGTCCCGCGCGGGCTACCGCTACGACTCGGTCGCGCGGGATCAAAGCGCGCTGGAGATGCGCATCAAGGAGATCACGGAAGTGCGGGTGCATTACGGTGCGCCACGCGTGTACGTGATGCTTCGCCGGGAAGGCTGGCGAGACAACCACATGCTGTAATTGTCTCTCCGGCTAACGGTGGAGGTTGCCATGGAAACGTATGTGGGTCTCGATGTCTCGCAGAAGGCGACAACGGTATGCGTAGTTGACAGGGACGGCAGTGTGGTCTGGCGTGGAACTGTAGCTCCGAATCCTGATGCCATCGCCGACACTATCAAGCAGCAGGCTCGTGAAATCAAACGCGTTGGTATGGAAACGGGGCCGCTTGCGGTGTGGTTCTATCACGGGTTGCGCGAAAGGAATGTTCCTGTCGATTGCATTCATGCTCGCCATGTCCATGCCACGCTCGCAACGCAGCTAAACAAGACCGATAGCAACGACGCTCATGGCATCGCGCAACTCACGCGTAGTGGCTGGTATCGCGCGGTCGAAATCAAGAGTATTGCCAGCCATGAAGTCCGACTACTCCTCGGCGCGCGTAGCCAACTGATCAGTATGCGCACCAGCTTGTACAACCAGATCCGGGGTGTGCTCAAAACCTTCGGCGTTGTGCTGCCTCCAGGAACACGTAGCACTTTCGAGAGGCTCGTCGAAGAGCGTACGCCATCGGCATCACTGATCCGCGGGGTGATCGGTATCCTGCTCGACAGTTGGAGGCATATTGGCGGGCAAGTTCGCGAAACCGACCGCGCGCTCCAGCGAATTGCACGCGCAAGTGATGCCTGTCGACGCCTGATGACCGTTCCGGGCGTCGGCGTGACAACGGCAGTCGCATTTGCTGCTGCAGTCGACAATCCGGAACGATTCCGCCGTGTCGGCGACATTGGCCCGTATCTCGGGCTGACGCCAAAGAAGTATCAATCACGCGAGGTGGACCACAACGGTGGAATATCCAAGACAGGCTGCAGGCTCACCAGACACATGCTGTTCGAGGCGGCGTCGGCCTTGATACTGCGTCACAAGCGCGACTGCGCACTCAGACGCTGGGCGCAATCTCTAATCCCCAGGATCGGCTTGCGCAAAGCGCTGGTCGCAACCGCGCGCAAACTGGTCACGCTATTACTCTCAATGTGGAGAAGCGGGAAGGAATTCTACCCGGGATAACCGAGTACCCGCGCTCGTAACTCGCTTCGCTTGTGCAAGTGTCGCACTGGTTCATTCAGGCTGATTACGTCGCCGCAACGATTCCTTGACGCGCTTTGCGGAAAAACCGCGGTAATCACATCGGAACGTTGTAGCGACCATCTAACGGCACGTTGTGGCGCGAAAGCGACCACGAAGACGACAAGGAAACGGCTGGTCCGAACCCTTTCCGGGAGGACGAACTATTGACAGCAATTAGACGATAAGCGCGTCGAACGCGTGTACCGCGAACCGGGGCTTTCGTTGCGCCACAAACGACCTCGACGCAACAAGTCGGCCAGACGCCGGCAGCTAAGCAATCAGTGAGCGCAGCGCTGTTTGATGGTCGGCGCTTGCGCACACTCACGATCGTGGACATCATCTCGCATTTTCTGAAACAGACTCAGAATTGAGAGATCGTAAATGTTGAACTCGCGACTCAGCGAAGCACGTGTGAGATAACACTCGTGTGTCAGACGACGGACTCACTGTCGACAAACATGATCTCACGCCGCCGTGTTTTCTGGCGCCTTCTGGTCAACCGGATCATAAGTACATGTGCGCCAGGCAACGAACATACGTCTGTATATCGAAACCGCTGTTGGGCACGACTGTGGCGAAAAAAGCGTGCGTCGCAGAATCACGGAACGATCGCACAGGTCGGCGTTATAGAAGCTCGACCGAGATCTTTTTCGGAAATGCAGGTTCGATGGCGTGAAAGACGCGCGTTCAGGGGCGGCGATGTCAGTCAGGCGTGCTGGCGATGCCTTCGCGCTCATCCGAGAAAGGTCGAGGCGCTGTGAATTGGTCTTCTCCGCAAGCATAACGTAAGAAAACCTGACCACGTGTGTGATCGTGCGATCGCCTCAGCCAGGTCGACCTCCGCAAAGAGCGAAAGGTCGGTTTTTTCAGTGCTGCAATGTAAAAATACTTGCGCCATTTTAGAACGCATCGAATAAAATGGCGGCTACGTCCGGGAGGACGGACACTCACATCGAGTACGGACCGTCGACGTGACCGCGATTGATATCCGCCGAGCTAAAATGAACGAACCAGCTACCCTCGATATGACTCTGCTTCGCGCGGGGCAGATTGAACTGTACCGCAGGTGGAACGGGGCGAAGGAATCGGTTCTGCTTGCGACGACGTCTCTCGATAAGGAGTCTGGAAAGCCTTGGGTCCTGCGGGCTGAGCACGAGCGGAAGGACACCTTGACAGGACCATGGGCGCTGCGGCCTCTGAAGCTCTCGCACCGTCTTGATCAGATCCAGTTGACGCTCTCGGATCCCGGTGGGTACGTGCTTCGAGAAAGCTGTGGCGCACGACTTGCAATTGACCAATTGTTGACGGTCGCCATCGCGCTCGCGCGCGCCGTCTCGGCGATGCACGCACAAGGAATTGTGCATCGTGACCTGGCACCTGAAAACATTCTTTTCAACTGGCGCGCGGAACGAGCCTGGCTGACCGGCCTCGGCAACGCGATGGTCTTGGGTGCGGATCACCGTTCACTTGCCCTGTTCTCGAGCACGTCACTGCATTACGTTGCTCCCGAACTATGCGGCACGATCAATCGGCCAGTTGATGCGCGTGCGGATCTGTACTCCCTCGGCTGTGTCTTATATGAACTAGTTACCGGCTCTTCGCCGGTTCCAGTGGACGATTTGCCTAGTGCTGTGCTTTCTCATCTCGCGATGTTACCGTCGCCAGCGAGCGCAGTCAGGCGTGACTGCCCAAAGGTGCTCTCACAAATCATCGCGACGTTGATGGCCAAGGATCCGAACGACCGATATTCGTCAGCCGATGGCTTGCTCGGAGACCTATTGCGGTGTCATGCAGCGTGGCGAGAGAATTCCGAGCTCAAATGGTTTCCGATTGATCATGCGAACGCTGTGAGAAGGCTCAATGCGTCCGACCGCATATACGGACGTGTCGGTGAACTAAATGCTTTGCGCGATGCATTCGAGGGTGTGCTAGCTGATGGCCAGACGCGGTGCATAGCACTATTCGGTGCGTCTGGAACAGGAAAATCTACGCTTGTTCGTCATTTCGAGCGAACGCTCGACGAAAAGATTCATTGGTTTGGGGCGGGAAAGCACGGGCTGGTGGAAGAAGGGACACCGTATGGCTGTCTCGCGATGGCACTAAAGGATTTACTTCATAACAAGTTGAGAGTTGAGGGACGGGAATTTGCCGCGTGGTCCGAGAAAGTTCGGGATGCGCTCGGTCCCTCGATCGGACTATTGCTTTCGCTTTTGCCCGAGCTGAATCTAATCGTCGACGATTTTCCGTACGCGACGAACGGGGCTGCCCCGGCCGACCAGGACAGACTCTTCGATGCTATATGCAAATTCATCGAGTGCTTCTCGGCCGATCGACGTCCGCTGATCCTTTTCCTCGACGATCTCCAGTGGGCCGATAACGACACTCTAAGTGTGGCGCAGCGCCTGCTGCAGGCGAAAGACCTGCGCAACCTGTTACTGGTTCTTGCGTTGCGTGGTGAAGGATCGCAGGCTCCGCAACATGTACAGACCGTACTTGACAGCTCTTCCGTTCCCACTACAAAAATCACCCTCGGTCCGTTGGCGTTCGTTGACGTGAACTGCCTCGTCAGCGACATATTGGGCTGCTCGCTGGCTAGATCAGTTCCACTATCCGGTTTGATTCAGACAAAGACGGGTTCAAATCCGTTTTACGTAATACGGTTTATGTCCATGTTGCTGGACGAAAGACTCGTATGGTTTGACTCGGAGAGTTCTTCGTGGATGTGGGATTTGTCGAAGGCGCGTGCCAGCAAATACACCTCCAATGTAGCGGAGTTGCTTCTCGATAAACTGGAAACGTTGCCTGATGCAACGCTGAACCTTTTGCGATGCTTGGCATGCCTAGGAGATAGTAGCCCGGCTCAGATTCTAGCCATAGCCGCAGATATTGAAGAGAGCAGCGTTCATACCTTACTCATTCAGGCTGAGCGTACGGGGCTGGTCCGGCGGAACGCGTCTGCGTATTCATTTTTGCATGGCCGGATCCGCGAAGCAACGTACAACTCCCTCGTTCGGGACCGGCGACACAAGGAAATGCACGTTACAGTGGGAATACGGCTCGCGAGTGTACGGCCCGAACGGCGAGAGGTGCTTTTTGCCGCCGCGAATCAAATTAACCTTGGTGCCGAACTTATTGAGGATGGTGACGAAAAACTGCGTTACGCGCGCTTGAATCTCGAAGTGGCGATCCTTGCCAAGAAATCGGCGGACTATCGCGCCGCAATCACATATCTTCAGGCTGCGTCGTTCCTCCTGCGAGACGTAGAAGACTCGAACATTGCGGGTCTGATCGAGTTTCACCGAGCTGAATGCGAATTCGTTACCGCCGACTTGGTAAGCGCCGAGGCAAGATTGGAGCGTCTGTGGTCGTCTGACATTGACATTGTATTGAGGTCCAGTGTGGCAAGGCTTAGTGTTGCCCTGTACACGACGCAAGGCCGGCAACGTGTCGCGATCGATATAGGACTATCTTACCTAGCCCAGCTCGGCATCGTCGTGCCTGGCGAGCCGGGTGACGAGGATGTAGATAGAGATCGTGCGAAGCTGATCCAATATATCGATCGTGCGCGACTGGATTCGGGCCCGCGGCGGAAAGTGACAGCTAGTCCGATGTGGGCCGGCGCGATGGATGTGTTGGGGGATCTGATTCTACCGGCGCTCTCTTGCAATAATGAGAACCTAGTCGATAGTCTTGTGTTCACCATGGCACTGATGACCGCCGACAGGGGATACTGCAGTGCCTCTAGCTATGCGTTTGTTCACGCGGCCGGCATTCTTGCTTTTCGTTTCCACGACGTGGAGCGAAGCCTGTTCCTTGGCGAGAAAGCACTCCAGTTGAGTTCCGACGAGGGCTTTGACAGACTGGCTGCGCGCGTGCGCATGTGCTTTGGCGTCCTCGTGGTTCCTTGGACGAGACCGATCCGGTCCGCCCAACCTTATATTAAAGATGCGATCATGGCTGCATATGATAGTTGCGATTTGACGTTTGCAGTCTATTCCCAGCGAAATCTCGTTTCTAATCTGCTCTTCGCAGGTGCACCGCTTGGAGAGGTTATGCGTGTAGCTGAGGAGGCGGTTGACTTTGCACGCAGTGCAGGATTTTCTCTTGTCGTTGATACCATACTTGCGCAGCTGATGGTTGTTTCGACACTGCGAGGGACATACGCTCAGACATTTGCGTCTAAGGGGCTCGAGTCGAACTGGAGCGAGAGTCTTCTTCATGGAGCCGCCTGCACGAGCACCGGCGCATTTGCGTTCTGGGTGCATCGACTTCAGATCTGCGTCCTTTTCCGCGATTGGGAGGGGGCGCTGGAAGCTGAAGGGAAAGCGACGGGGCTGCTTGGCGCCTCGCTTGCACACATCGAGACCGCAGATCTTCCTTATTACGGTGCCATTTGTCGAGCCGAAGCATTCTTCCGATCAGCAAAAGAGAGGGAGCGAGAAGCTCATCTCGACGTACTCCGAAACCATTACGATTACCTCCGGTCGCTGGCGGAGTCGTGTCCTGATAATTTCGGCGATCGGGCGGCACTAGCAGCAGCGGAACTGGCGAGGGTGCAGGGCAGGAATGGCGATGCACAATTACTCTATGAAAAGGCGATCGAGCTAGCGCGCAAGAATGATTTCGTTCAGAACGAGGCAGTCGTGCTCGAAGCGGCAGCGAATTTTTACTCCACTCAAAATCTTCCCGTTGTAGCAGAAGCATTGCTCCGAAATGCCCGATACGCATACCTTCATTGGGGTGCGGAAGGAAAAGCGCAAGAGCTCGAAGCTCGCATGCTGCAGATTACTGGTCGTCAGCGATCGAAGCCCAGGAATGATGCGGGGTTAGTGCACCTTGATACAAGAGCGGTGCTAACTGCATCACATGCTCTGTCCAGTGAAATCGTCCTGCCTCGACTTCTTGAGGTACTTATCGGAAATGTTCTGGAACATGCGGGGGCGGAAAGGTGTGCTGTTGCTCTACATCGGAGAGGCGAATATTGGATAGAAGCTGAAGCGCGGACGTCTCTCGATGGTCTCATATACGTCATCGAATCGCGTCGGCTTCAGGAAGTCGAGCTACCTCTGGGTATACTCATGACTGTTGCGAGGACTCGCCAGAAGGTGCTTCTTGATGACGCGTGCGGTTCTGGTGAATTCGCGCGGGACCGGGACGTTATTCAACGAGGGCTGCGGTCGGTGTTGTGCATGCCTTTGTTGAAGCAATCTGAGCTTGTCGGCATTCTATATGTCGAGAACAACCTGATATCGGGCGCGTTCACGGAGGAAAAGACGACCCTGCTTGAGGTATTTGCTTCGCAAGCCGCGATCTCGCTCGAAAATGCGCGGCTCTATGCTGACGCTGTTCAGAGTGATGCGTTGCGCAAAGCCGCCGAACAGGAACTCCGAAATTCAAGGGAAGAGCTCGCACGGGTAGCGAGCCTTACTACGATGGGGCAGCTAGTTGCGTCTATTACACATGAAGTTAGTCAGCCGCTAGCTTCAATAGCAGCCAGCGCTGGCGCCGCGTTGAGGTTCATGAGACGTGATGACCCGAACTTCGTCGAAGTCGAGGACGCGCTAAGGAGAATTCAATTCGACAGTACTCGTGCGCATGACGTGGTGCGGAGTCTTCGGGCGCTGGGCAAACGATCTGCCCCTTCCTTTTCAGCGTTCGGTCTGCACGATGCTATTGAGGAAGTGTTGTTGGTTACAAGGAGCCAGCTTGAGAAGCACGCCGTCCGGCTCGCTTCGAATACAGATTCCGATACGAGTACGGTGTGGGGCGATAGGGTTCAGATTCAGCAGGTAGTTCTCAACCTGGTAGTCAACGCGATTGAAGCAATGCAGGAAATCTGTGACCGTGAACGTCGGCTGTTCATCGGGAGTTCGACCGTTGAAGGGCGCGTAAGGGTCGTGATTGAGGACACTGGTGTTGGCATAGAGGAGGGTTCAGCCGACAAAATATTTGCGCCATTCGTTACCACAAAGCCACAGGGCATGGGCATGGGTCTACCGATATGTCGCTCCATCGTTCAAGCCCATGCGGGTCGACTGACTGTCGAACGATTGAGTCCTTACGGAACTCGGTTCGAAGTATGGCTTCCCGAACCAGGATGGCGTCCGTCTACTGAATCCGGAGCCAGTACCTGATTCAACGTGTTTTCGAAGGTCTGTGCGTCAAGTGGTTCGGCCCGGTAACAACTTGTGCGATTTGAGATCGCGACTTCGCGGGTCGAATCGTGCCAGAAAAATAGTGTTAAGCATCACCGACATTGGATAGCCTGGCTGAAGGAACCGTACCGGCATGTCAAACCCATTCAATTGCGGCATCTCGACATCGAGCAGAATACATGCGCTTTATCCAGCTGTGTCGAACGAAAGGGAATTCTGTATCGGCGGGAATTTTTTGGTTCATCGCGGAATACCGGGGAGCGCGGCGCGGATCTTGAGGAAGAAGTATTCCTCGTGGCGGTACCCGTAGGCCCGACGCTTGATGACCTTGATGGTGTTGTTGATGCCTTCGACGACGCTGGTATTGAGCGGATGGCGGCGGGCGAGGATTCCGCGCCAGTAACCCTGCAGGCGCTGCGCGATCAGTTGTAGCGCGGCAATGCCGCTTCGCCGGGCTTGCTCGATCCAGTGTTCCCAGGCCTTTTCCGCCCAGGCAGGCTTTCGGTAGAACCAGAGCCGTTTGAGTTCTTTGCGTAGCACGTAGACGCACGGCAATGGATGATTGGCAGCCAGCAGTTCCTTCAGATGCACGGACTGCTCGGGCTTCAGGTTGTGGCGGTTGCGCAGCAACAGCCGGCAACTGGATTTCAATACCTTGCGGGTCGGCCGGTCATGGCGTAACTGATTGGCCTGATCCACTCGCACTCGATCGATCACCTCGCGCCCGTACTTGGCCACGACGTGGAACAGGTCGTAGACTACCTCGACCTGCGGACACTGCGTCTTGATTTCCAGCTCGTAGGCCGTGGTCATGTCGATCGCGACTGCTTCGATGCGCTCTGCGACACCCTCTGGAAGCTGCTCGAAGAAGGCGCGGGCCGTCTCGCGTGAGCGTCCCGATCCAATCCAGAGCACCTGCCAGCTGATCGGATCGACCACTACCGTGGCATATCGACGGCCTTTATGGAGTGCAAACTCGTCCATCGCAAGATAACGGATCGTCGACCAGTCCGGCTCAACCACACGTGCTTGCAAACGCATCTTGTTGATCTATTTGACCGTGTGCCAGCCCAGATCGTAGAAGGCCGTCACTGCCTGCACGCTGGCTGCTTGCAGCAGTTTCTCACAGGTCTTGGCGAATCGCTCCGTCACTCGCTGGTAACGGCCCAGCCACGCCAGCTTCTCCAGTCGCGGACCGCCGCAGCGTTCGCACCAGACCCGGCGACGGGGGACGTGCAGCACCACCCGGTATTCGAACAGCGGCAGGTCACGCACCCGGCGAACCGTCGTCTCGTGGATCTGCTGGCAGCGTGCCCCGCATTGCTCGCAGTACATGACCTTGCTGACCGGCTTTAAATACAGCGACAGCGTACGGCCTTCGCCTTCCGGCCATTCCACACGCTCCAACCGGTAGCCGGTCCAGCAGCCCAGTGCCTGAAGTGCCTTGCGATCGAGCAATTGCCTCTCCTGACGTCCTTAAAGTCAGGCGTCAGGTTACGCAATCGCTCTCAAACCCTCCACGGTTTCCTGCGATGAACCAATTTTTTCGTGCTCGCCCCCGTAAGTCGCGCGAGGCTCACGGGGGACAATCGGACGGACTCGTCGTCGTCGGTGATCAAAATCCAGGTGTTGCGCAACTACGATCCCCGGGGCGGTGGGAATCGACGCTGAGAAGCCGATCGATATGCCGTTCTGCGCTCGATTAGGTCTGTTGAAAATTTACAGTATCGCTCACGAGAACGGAAGCATACCTGCGTATAAGAAGAAGCGGACTGGATCGATCAACTGCGTTTTGATAAAAACTGCCGCTCCGGCTCGATGCCGAGAATTTCTCCGATGCGGACGAATTCCGCAAGGGTACGGCTCGCCATTTTTTTCATTGCGTGAGCACGATGTGTTTTTATCGTGATTTCACTGAGATTCATTTCCGCCGCGATCTGTTTGTTCATGAGGCCCGCGACTACATAGCCCATAACAGCCCGTTCTTTGGCGTTCATTGATTCATACCGGTACCGCAGATCCGCCATCGAGCGTTCTTTCAACAGGCGCTGGGCGTCGTGGCGCAAGGCCGAGGCGACAGCGTCTAGAATATCCTGGTCGCGAAACGGTTTCGCCAGAAAGTCCAACGCGCCTGCCTTCATGGCTTGAACTGTCATTGGAATATCGCCATGCCCACTGATAAAGATGATTGAGGGAGATAATCCCGTTTTCACAAGTTGCTGCTGAAGCTCCAGCCCGCTCTCGTGTGGCAGTCGCACGTCGAGGATGAGGCAGCTCGGTAGCGCCGGCTTCGAAAATAATAGGAATTCACGTGCGGACCCGAAGGTCTCCGCGCGCAGGCCTACAGAACGGAAAAGGGCGCTCAAAGACCGCCTCGTAGGCTCGTCGTCGTCGACGATGTATACGATCGACTCACGTACGGTCTCCGTTCTACCTGCTACGTCTCGTTGGGGTGGATGAGAATGGGCGAACATCATTCCTCCCTTTGAAATACAGTTGACCGCGCGTGGGCCATTGCCCGACGCCCGGGATGGACGATCTAGTTTGGGAGAGAAGTATTACACGACAACGATCCTCATGCTACCTCGTTGGGCTTGAACATTTCATTTTTCGCCGCGACGACGTCATGCCGTCGCTAGCGCAGGAGCTCCGGGATTGAGCAGGACGGCGAGAATCAGAGCATAAAAAAACCGCAGTCCCCCCGAGGATCACCGGCTGATTGTTGGTGTGTCGCTCGGCACTGCATGGTGTGTGTCACCCGGCGTACCCTTAAACCAATTGCAGTCGAGCGTGCCGACCGCCGTCATGTGGTCGATGGCTGGCTCAATCGCACGGCCCCTGCGGATCATCCGGCGCTGGACTCGTGTGATGCCGCGTCGTAAACCCGGGTGATAGACCCTCACCCCATCGATGGTGAAGCATGCGTGTGCCTGTCGTATGGGTGGCCCCGCATCGTGTGCATGCCCACGCTCACGACTACCTTGTGCGTCGTCGTGATCGATGGCTTCACGCGGAATCGGTGCGGCTTGCGCCCCTCGCCTTTTGCCGGGCGCTCGATTTCCGGTACATGTAGGGCATACAGCTTGTTTTTGCCCTTTTGCTTCCGAGACAGGATCCCCTTGCTGCGGCCAATCCAGTCTTCCAACGCGGGGCAGCTTTGGTGCGCGACGCAATCGAATTGTCGCAGGACGTCGCGCGTCGCGCGACCGACGCATGACTGTAAAGTCCGCCGCCCCGTCTTCATCCACGTGTATTACTTAGCATTCGCGTGGTCGCCAACTTGGTTTGCTAAGCGCAACGCCTCGCGATTGTAGTTCCGTCGTAGCTTCGGCCCATGCAGGCCGGCTGCCTGCACCAGATGTTAGCGGCAGCGTTCGTGCAGCTGCCGATCGGCCGAATGGGTAATCGCCTTCTCCATTACCGTCGTATCGACAGCCGCGCGTTCAGGCTCGGGTTCTTGACGACGTTGGACCGCTTGGGTGCCTCGATCGTCTCCGCTCGAGGCTCGTCAACGCCGGCTTTATCAGGCGGCTCGCGCCATCGCATCAGGTTCGACGAATCGATTGGTGGCTTTGTCTGCGAGTACGTCTCACCTGTGAACACTCACTGTTACCGAATCCCGAAGCTCAGCCAATTCACGCGTTCGGCCGACAGGTCGAATGCGTGCCGCAAGTACAGCACCCCTGCGATCAGCTGCGGCGATGTCGCCGTCCTGTCTCGGCGCGAGATGAAGCTCGCGCACATCGCTGACCAAGCGGATCCCTGTCGATCAGGTCAGCGAACCACACCAAGGAGTGTTTCAAGTTGATCCGCTCGCGTTGCGGTCGGCGGAGAAATCTCCTTCCGGAACCGGCGTCTTCCGACCCATCAGTACCCCATCAGGATTTGCGGGATTCACCCGCCGATATGGCTGCGCCTTGAGATTCCTCCAACGCAATTACGTCCTCCGAGCCATACCGTACAGGCCTTCGCGGATCGTCCAGGGTTGACTACGTAGAGTCGGAGCAAACTCTACCAAAATAAACACCGAATGGAGGCCGCGTTGGCGGTTTCGTCAGGTTGTTGTAGGCGTTTGCCCGTATGCCAATGCGCCCGGTCGAAGCACCACCATTACGGCCGACGACGCCCTCGCTTATAATGGCGCAATGTAGCGACCTACTTTGCTCTACACATTAAACACAAAAGGATAGTTTGAATGGCGCGCCCCAGAGAGTTCGATGAGGCATCCGCGCTCGACGCGGCGGTGGGGCATTTCTGGCTCCACGGATACCAGTCTACTTCGGTTCGCGAACTGGCTGCCGCAATGGGGATCACCGGCGCCAGTCTTTACAACGCGTTCGGTGATAAGCGTGCTCTTTTTAAGATGGCGCTTGCACGCTATATTGAGACAAGCATTGAAGGTCGTGTCATTCGCAAACATCATTCTACGGTACGTGCGATCGATGCGTTTTTCAAAGATGTCGTTAACTATTCACTAAAAGACAAAGATCGAAAAGGCTGCCTACTGGTGAATTCAGCCCTTGAGCTTGGCGACGATGGCGCGGAGTTGAAGGGAGTCGTGTCGGACGTTTTCGTCGAGATCGAGGTTTTTTTCAAGCGGGCAATCGCCAGAGGTCAGGAACAAGGTGAAGTATCGACTGAACTTCCTGCGAGCGACCTGGCCCGCCTCTTACTAGGTGCCTTACTTGGGATTCGGGTGCTTGCTCGAGTGCGCCCCGATCGTGCTCTGCTCGAAGGTATTGTCCGTTCGGCCCTCGTCACGCTGATGGTGTATTAGCCGGGACTCGATCTGGCAGGTAGCCGGGCCGACAAAGAGCGATCCATCAATGGGGGATGAGTTTCTCCTTGGCGAGATCGAGCGAATCGAGGAAAGTGCGCATCGACGTCTTGCCGTAACATCAGCGCCCCTGAAGCTCTCGTTCATTGTTGTACTGGTCGAGCCACACATCAAGGTCTGTCTGCCGGGTGGCGATCGAGTCGTGGATCTTTACGTCAGCCATCAGGTATCTGCGAATGACCTCCACGAGTGGTCGGAGCAACCCGCTGCACTGGCTGACCCAGTCCGTGAGTGTCGAGCGGCTGAGTTCCACGCCGTCGCGCGCGTAAATCACCGACTGGCGATACAGGGGTAGGTGGTCGCGGAATTTGCCGACCAGGACGTGCGCGAGCAATCCGGCGCCTGGCATGCCGCGATCGATCGGCCGGCTGCGCGCCGCGGCCTGCACAATGCAGTCGCGACAGGTACAGGCCTTTTTCAACCGCCGGTGACGTATCGCCCGCTAATGGCCAGGCACGTAGTCGAGTTGCTCGGCAATGTCCTCGCCCAGATCGGCGAGTGTGCCACCGCAGTGCGGGCAACACGCATCGTCGGGCCGGTGAACAACGTTTTCCGAATACTGCAGCCATACCTGCTGTAGCGCCAGCGACCAAAAGCGTTTTCCATTCGGCAGCGGTGAGCGTCATGAATTGTGCAAGCGGAGAGACGAGGGCGCCTCCCGTCATAATAATCAGCTCCTCGGCGCCAAACGGTTCGCCGCTACCAATCACGATGCCTCACGATAGTGGATTCAGAATCGCGACCTTCGGAGACATGCGACTCTTTCCGAAGAGGATTACCTCTATGGCTTCTGGAATGCCGCGACAGTGGATCTTTTCGGATCCGAAACGCACCATCAGCCCAACGACCAGGCGACCCACAATCGGCAAGGTTGTGATCCAGACGCCAAGAGTGTTGTGCGCGAGGGAGCGTTCCGTAAGCGACAGCGTGCCGAAGAAAAAGATGTTCGTGAATAGGTGGATTAGGTTCAACAGAACAAACGCTGCCAGAGTCGCAATCGGCCCGATAGCGGCGGCCAGAACTGATACTCCCGAAAGTCGAGCGTTCGACGCGAAGTCACGTTTGTGGGTGTCGGGGTGAATCACGTCGGCTAGGTATCTAAGAACGTGAGAGCAGAAGGTTGAGCAGTGGACGGCGAGATTTTGGCTTCATCGTCCCACTGTGTCACCTGAGTTCGCGGGTAACGTAGTGCTTGCACGCCGAAAGCTTTCTCGGTTGCCCGCGCACGACGCAGGACCAACATGACGGCAGAGCGTCGGAGGCGGGTGGCTCGCAGCGGAGCAAATCACTGGATGGGCCTTGTAAGGATGATCAGCGCGCCATAAATCCTTTATATCTCGGTGTGATATATATTTCTTGCCTCCCTCGAAGAGATTGGGGCATCCGCCACTCTGCCTGGGAGCCGAATGGGTTCGATCCTTGACTCGAATATTTCGGAGAACATAGTTGATACAACAAGGCTGCTTACTTCCCTGGTGCAGGAATGTATTGCTGTTATGCCGGTTGCAGACTTTAACGACGCCTAGTCAAACTTGCTCTCAAGCAATAGCTCCACAGACTTGATGAATTGATCTACGGTCTCATGCCTTCCGTCCGCGCGGATCAAAACAGGCAGGGCCGAAACGGATCCGATTAGAAGCTTCACGATCTGTTCAGCAGGCGCTCGCGTCATCCCGTCACTCGTTTCCGGCCCCTCTGCTACGCAGTCGAAAAAAAAGGTCTCGAGCTTTTGCATGGCGTCCGAAACGATGCTCGCGAAAGACGGGTTGCGGGTTGCGAGACTTATCGCAGTGGTGAACACCAGCCTTGCGCCGCCACCTCCCGAGGTGACCGATCGTTCGCTTACCACTAGAAAGAAGGATAGAATTGCACCGACGGGACGGCGGGCTTTTCGAAGCTGTCGCAGCGTCAGTTCAAAATCGTTGTCAACATACCAGCGGAGCACAGCAGCAAACAGTTGTGTCTTGTCTCCAAATTCTGTGACCAGCATCGTCGGCGGCACAACCGTGAAGTTAGAAATGTGATGGATAGTGATTTCTTCGAAATCGTAAGTCGAGAAACAGGTCAAGGCGGCTTCCATAAAGCCAGAATCCAGTAGCGTCGCGTTCTCAATCATCAAGATGACTCAGTCTCGAAAACAATCGACGTTTATAGTGTCCTCGACAGATCGGGTCAACTATTTCGTTACGGCGTAACGATGACAATAGTCGCCTCAAGGGGCAACATCGTGGCTTTAGCAAATCGGGGATGAATGGTTGCTGCCGGTGCGGCGTCTATTGGGCGTTGCTAACAATTCTCTGAGAAACAGGACATATCGCGTCGCGTTACCAAGGTAAAAGGGTGGGAATAGGGAAACTGCAAAATAAAATCAGTTTCTGACTTGTGCATCGTACTTCCTGAGCCGCAGTGAAGCCGTTACCACACAACACCGAACCGCGCCGCGTCACGCCGAGTCCTCAAGCGCGTCTTTCTGTCTAGTGATGGGGCACCTAAGAGTTTGCACATGGATATAAAAAAATGACCGGCGACAATTTGCATCGAGTGGGCCTCCGAGCGCACAAGTGCTCGTGTGATATTGCTCGCGTCAAGTTTGGGTGGCATCCCAATCTGCTTCCGCGCGCTCGCACACTCGTCAGACCGGCTTACGTACGCTTGCTGCCGAGCGAGCGCGCGAAATCTGCAAGGGCGGTCATCATGTGAAGAAACAAGCAGCCTGCTGACGACTGCGTGTCGATCGTTTCGGTAAGAGGCATGATGCCAATGCATTGCTCATTAAGATGATTAACTAGCGCTATAATCTTGGATTTGCCCCTGTATCTCCGGACACGCGCCAGAACGAACTCATCAATGTTGCGAATCAGGTGTTCGACAGATGTCCGTAATGACGCCATCTGCGAAGACCCCGCCCTCCCACATCTGGATTTCTTTCCCGACTGCCAGAAGTGGGGCAACCAGGGCGAAGGACAGAAACTTTACCGGTACATCGTGTTCGTGACCAAGTTCGAGAGCA
>NZ_JANKOG010000054.1:0-16968 GCF_024656005.1 Burkholderia sp. SCN-KJ | reverse complement strand
GCTTGAACAGCTTGAGCCGACACGAGTTGAACGGCAACGCGAGCAGCCGAAACGCGCACCGCTGCCGCCGCAACTGCCGCGCACCGACATCCATCACGAACCAGATAGCACGACGTGCCAGTGCGGTTGCGAACGCATGCGCATCGGCGAGGACGTGAGCGAGAAGCTGGACTACACGCCGGGCGTGTTCACGGTGGAGCGGCATATCCGCGGCAAGTGGGTGTGTAAGGCATGCGAGACGCTGATCCAGGCGCCGGTTCCGCCGCATGTGATCGACAAGGGCGTGCCCACTGCCGGGTTGCTCGCGCAAGTGCTGGTCGCCAAGTACGGCGACCACTTGCCCCTGTATCGCCAGGAACAGATCTTTGGCCGTGCGGGACTGGCCATCCCGAGATCCACGCTGGGTGCCTGGGTGGGCCGGTGTGGCGTGCAGTTGCAGCCGTTGGTCGACGCACTCCGCCAGATCATCTTGCAGCAGGGGGTGCTGCACGCGGACGAGACGCCCGTGCAGATGCTCAACCCTGGCAAGGGCAAGACACACCGGGCGTACCTTTGGGCGTATACGCCGACTCAGTTCAGCGAACTGCGCGCAGTGGTCTACGACTTCGCCGAGAGCCGCGCCGGTGCGCACGCTCGCACGTTCCTGAAGGACTGGCACGGCAAGCTGATGTGCGATGACTACAGTGGGTACAAGGCCTCGTTCCAGCACGGCATCACCGAGATAGGTTGTGCGGCCCATGCCCGACGCAAGTTCTTTGAATTGCATGCCAATCACAGCAGCCAGGTTGCCGGGCAGACCCTGCCGTTCTTTACCGCGCTCTATGACATCGAGCGCGAGGCTGCGGAAATGAATGCCGACGAACGGCAGCGGCTTCGCCAGCGCCGGGCCAAACCGGTGTGCGATGCACTCCATGAATGGCTGGTGACGCAGCGCAAACTCGTTGCAGAAGGCACGGCGATTGCGAAGGCGCTGGACTACAGCCTGAAACGTTGGGAAGCACTCACGCGCTATCTCGATGACGGGAACGTGCCGATCGACAACAACTGGGTCGAAAACCAGATCCGTCCTTGGGCAGTCGGACGGTCCAACTGGCTGTTCGCCGGGTCGTTGCGCGCTGGTCAGCGCGCGGCCGCCATCATGAGCTTGATCCGCTCGGCGCAGCTGAACGGGCTCGATCCACTTGCCTATCTGAAGGACGTCCTGACACGCTTGCCGACCCACAAGGCCAGCGACATCGACGCGCTGCTGCCGCATCGCTGGCAGCCACACTCGAACGCCGCCTAAACTCGCTCGTCAAGACGCGTTGGCTAGCCGCTTACCGACTACCTGCTTCTTCGGCGAATAACACAACGATTGAAGATCTAAAAAAATCACTGCTAGAAAGTCTACGCGATCCTAGCTCGCGTAGACTTTTCGCCATTAAACGGACCAACTTGATCAGTTGAGAACACCCGATTGCGAGAAGAGGACAGTCTTTCCACTAGCCGATACTGTCACGGCTGTGAGCGATTCACGACCGGCTCTCTGCTTACCATGAAATGTTCTGCCATCGTCCCCGCTCTCAAGGACAACCCCATCAAGTGCGGAGGCAAAAACAACTCCATTTGATCCAGCGGAGAAGCCAGTTATCGAATTCGAAAAATCAGTTGCAGAATGCGTCCAGTTGGCACCGTGATCATCGCTTCGATAGACGTTCCCCCGCAGCCCACCTACGAGCAAGGTGCCATCCGGTAACGCAAGCCCCGTCCAAAAAGAGCCCTGATATCCAGTCTCGACGTACGACCAAGTTTGACCGCTATCGGCGGAGCGCAATACAAGACCTTGCTCACACGAAATATAGATTCCGTCCTTGCCGTCCCCAAAGACCGAGAAGAAGTTTCGGTCGGCCTTCTTCGCCCCAGGTGGGACAGGAGCTTTTACGATCTGCCAGCTTGCGCCGCCATCCTTCGTTTGCAGCATTAACGACCACAAACCTACAGCCCAACCATTCTGGCGATCCTTGAAATACACCCCCCATAGAGGCTGATCGACCGAAAGGTCTTTACGCTGCAGTGTCCAATGCTCCCCCCCGTCGCTTGTATGAATAACAACGCCACCGTGCCCGACGGCCCAGCCGTTGTCGCGATCCACGAAGGCAACCGCTGTAAGCGTCGTGTCCACGGGCACCGAACGAGCCTGTCGAAACGATCCTCCATTATCATCGGATAACATAACAATTCCGTGGTCGCCGACAGCAACGATTCTGCTTGACGCCTTAGCTGTACCCAAGACTTGAGTCCCACGTAGAGCCGGACTGGGTTGAGCGGCGTGAATTTGAACCACCGCCGTTCCCGCGATTGGCGGCAGATCGTCCTTCGCGGCAAACGCAACATCGCTACCGGCAATGATAAGAAGCGCAGCGACGCACCTACTCATTTTCAATCGAGTCGTCATTTCACGCCTCCCAATCAATGACCAACAATGCCAGGCGCACGGACCGGCTTACGACGAGGAAACACGCGCTCAAGAATGACCGCTAGAGCCGGCAAAGCCGTCATTGCCATAACCAAGTTCACGATAAACATAAAGGCCAGCAGCTTGCCCATATCCGCCTGAAACTTCAGGCTAGAGAAGCTCCACGTTGCTACACCAATTGCAAGTGTGATTGCTGTAAATATTGTGGCCATCCCGACTTCTAGAATCGAGTGCTCGAGTGCATCAACAATATTCTGCCCTTCCGCAAGGTGGGCCTGAAGTCGGTTGTAGATGTAAAAAGCGTAATCCACACCAATACCCACAGCCAGCACCATTACCGGTAATGTGGCAACAGTGAGCCCAATCTCAAACTCCTTCATGAACCAGTACCCAATAAACGTACCAACCGTCAGGGGAAGGCAGCATGCAACCACCGCCCGCAGATCCCGATACACGACGAAAACGAGGAAGATGATTGCCGCATAGACGTAGAGCATCATTGGCAACTCGCTCTCGGCAACCTCATCGTCGATTGCGGCGAGAACACCGGCATTGCCAGCAGCAAGGCGCACGCGTACTCCTGGCGTGGGGTAAGCATCACGGAACTGCTTGACCGCATCAATCACTCGGTTAATAGTCGCTGCTTTGTGATCGGATAGATATAGGTGTATCGCGGTCATACTGCAGTCCTGGTTCACATAACCTCGCACCCGCCCGATCTCGGAACTGAGGCTAGCGTAGTTGCCCGGATCAATCGGTACGACGTTCATTTTCGGATTGCCTTCGTTGTACCCCTGGCTATAAGAGCGCAGCATTCCCGGATAGGAGGAGATGGACACGACACCTGGAACATTCTGTAGCGCATAGGTCAGCTTGTCATCAAACTGACCAACCCCGGGGCTTTCACACGAGTTCGGCGGCGCCTCAACGACGACAGACAGCCAGTCAAGACCCATATCGAAATTGCTGGCAATTGATACCGCATCACGATTGAACCGCGATTCCGGCCGAAGCTCAGGAGCACCTGGTTGCAGCGTTCCAACCACACGATCCCGGCTTTCCCACACCGATGCCGAAAAGACACCCACAAGGAGGAGCAAGACACACACTGCATTGCGTGGCTCAGCAACCCGGGAGAGCACCCTCAGCCAATTCGAACGTTGCTCACGCTTTTTCATCATCGAATCAGCATACTTTTGATCGAAATGAAAATACGATGCCGTTAGCGGAAGCATTACGAGGTTAGTCAAAATTTTGAACCCGACACCAAGAGATGCGGTAATCGCCAGCTCCCGAATCATGGGAATCGGGATAAGCAACAGTGTGACAAATGACACGAGCGCCGTCACAAGTGCGAGCGTGCCAGGAATGAGCAGACCGGTGAAACTGGTCCGCGCTGCTTGCATGGACGATTTTCCGTGCGCGAGCTCTCGTGTAATGTAATTGATCTGTTGAACGCCATGTGACACACCAATGGCGAAGACGAGGAAAGGAACCAACACTCCCAAGGGGTCAAGACCAAATCCCAATAACTTCAGCGAACCAAACTGCCATACTAGTGACGTTAGAGAGCACACGATCGGAAGTACTGTGAAGCGAATCGAATGGCAGTACCAATAAACCGCAAGCGCAGTCAGAAAGAGCGCAATCACGCAGAACATCAATACGGATTTCGCGCCGTCGGCAATATCACCAATCTGCTTCGCGAATCCAATTATCTGAACTTCGTAGCCGGAATTCTCGAAAGGCTTCCGAATGGAGTTTTCGAGAACATGATTGAATTCAACATAATCCAGCTTTTTCCCATCCGCCCCGAGCTCACTAAGCTCAGCGGTGATCATCGCCGCCTTCCCATCACGCGATACCAGCGATCCAACAAATCCCCCTTCGACCGTTGAGCGTCGAATCTGCGAAATTACTTCCGCGCTCAATCCATCGGGCGTGATAGTACCGGGAATCAACGGCTGAGATCGGAAACCCTCCTCTGTAATTTCGTTAACAAAGCTATTTGGTGTCCACAACGATTGCACGCCGAGACGATCAACATTCGGAAGGTATACAACCGCCTGAGTCAAAGCGGCAAGCTTCGACAGTCCGTCCTTCGTCCAGATCGTGCCATTACGCACGCGCAACACTACAGTAAGGCGGTTCGCAGAGAAGAGGTTCGCCCGATACTGATTGAGTGTTTTCACATATTCGTGACCGACCGGTATCTGCTTTTCAAAACCGGCATCCATTCTCAACTGCGCGGCAAAGAAAGCCATAACGGCTGTGAAAATTACAAATACCCCCAAGACTGGCCCTCGACTACGAAACAGCCAGTCTTCGATACGTTTGATGCGTCGACCTAACACGTTTTTTCTCCTAAGACGGAACCCTCATGACTGAAGGTCCGCCGCAAGCCTTCAATTGCTCACCAGTTTCTGGTGACGAACAATCCGACAAAATTGCGATCTGCGTACGGCTGAGAAAGAGCATTACCGCCAAAGTACATCGTATAGTTCAGGCCGGCTTGCCAAACCGCCGGATTTTGGTTGAACAAGACATATAGGTTCACTGACTTCGCCCCACTCATGTAGTTCGCAGAGAGAGTCGGCGTGTATCCCGACAACGCAGCAGAAAAAGTCACGCCCGGCGTCACTTGCCAGCCAGGAATTACGGTACCGTCATAAGTCCAGTTAAAATCGAGCGTGATACCCGTTGATAGGGCAGTACCCTTGGGGGCCGCGATCGGGTACCCCAGGTTGGAATTCGCCAACCATGTTCCGTACCCAGCAGCGGGGATCTGATACGTGGGTGTACCGTTGACAGAGCCGTAGAATTTCGAATCCGTATTCAGACCAGGAAAGTGGATTGCAGTAAACTCGCCCGTAAATACGGCCATATCTGCGCCCAGGTACTTCAGGAACGGATAGGAAGATTTCGTAAGATTCAACTGGGCGTTGATATCGAACTGAAATTTCTTCATTTCCGTATACGCGTTGCACGTTCCCGCTACGCCGTTGGTGTTGACGTCGGCCGGACCGCCAACTCCATAGCATCCCGAGAGTGCGACTGCTTCACGTGGGCGATAGGAAAGCTCACTGCCGATTGCCCAGTCCCCAACGGAGAAGTTCGCACTCACCCCAAACAATTGACGATTCGGGAGATACGAGAATTGTGCGCTGCCGTTAGCAAGATTAGTCAGAACGGGCGTTTTATCTGTGTAGTTCTCGTAATAAAATGCAAATGTTGCATCGACGAAGCTCGGGCGGTAACCAATCTTCACACCGTACTGCGGACGATTGCTGGGCAAATTGTTACTAAAAGGCACCCCAATCGGGCTAGTCGGGAGGCCAGTATACGCACCATTAACAAGGTTGTTATTGGTTGAGTTCAGCGTACCATTGCTCACTACGCCATGACCGCCCGCAATGGTGCCACCATCAAGGCCACCTACGTTGAAATTGTTACCACTGATCGATGCCGGCTGCGAACCACGACCAAAAACATCCGATGCCGACCAAAAGCCCCCCACTGGCGGGTAGCGGTTACCGACCCATTGCCATTGATAATAGGCTTCTGTTGAAAAACCAGCAGGAAGACTGCTTGCAAAGCTAATCATCGGAGCTGGCAACAGCGCCTGCTTCAGCTGCGTGCCCGGAACAAGTAGCTTCTGGATATCTAGACCGTTAGTAGCATTGATGCCACCAGATGCAAAATAGCTTTCACCCCAGTTGATAACCTGGTTACCGACGCGAACATGCGCGCGCTCGTCTCCGATATGAAAATCTTTCTGTGCCCAAAGATCCAACAATTGGACGTTGCGAACGAGCTGGTTATATGCGCTAGGTGCCAACTCTGTTCGTTGCGTGTGCGCCGCCGCAAAATCATACATGCCAGTGCCGCGGATCATGAATTTATATCCTTCGGACGGCATCGTCAGCAGCAGCTCGGAGGTGAGGCTCAGGTATGCGCTGGTAGGTTGGTACTTACGGTAGTTGAGGTCACCATCGTCGCCGTTCGCCCATTGAGCGGTATTCGCTCCAGGTCCGCAATTAGCTGTATTGGGGTCACCGGTCAGCGAGCAGCTCGGATTCTTCGTTCGAACCGACAGACCACCCGTTACGTTCGTGTTCCACTGCCCCTGCAGATCACCGAATCCGGTGCTGAAAGAGTACGCATATGCTTGACCACTTGCCAGAACTGAGAATACCGTTGGCATAACGAAACTTAGTACTTTCCTCTTCACTTTGCTCTCCCCTGCTGATGGTTTCCGACGAATTGTCTGAACAGCGACCCGCATCAAGTACGCAAGCGCTCAGTCACTCGACTTCGAAAATTTCCGATCTCTACGCAACTGATGTCCCTGCGTGACTTCGCTCTGCTCTGGTCTGCCCAGGCCTATGCATGAACGCCGCCTGCACTCTTCGGTCCGCCTAGGCTATTCAGCCACATCGCACACTTAAGGCAGACATTTGTCGTGTCTCACAGATTAGCCACACATAAACCCGATCCAAAATCCCTTGGCCCTCGAGATTTTTTTGTCTCACTCACTTTGAGTGTAGATAACCAATCCGCCTCTATTTTTTGGTTTCTTTTTTGTTCCCAGCCGTCCGTGAGCCACTCGTTTTCGCGATTCCGTCTTTTTGGAATCTCGTAGGGATACCGTGATCGATATCAATCGAGTGCGTTGACAACGACCAACCACCTCCCTGTCAGAACGCAGACCAGCCGTTCCGAGCAGGGAGTGTTAGCTATTTCCTCACTGCGAACTGACAGCCTGCAGGCTCTCACCCGTGAAAAAACCATCGGTCAGACGTCGGTCAGACTTCGCGTCCTGAATATTCTTGAAATCTTTTCCTGTACCGATGACCGTCATATCAAGAATGTATCGACCATTGATCAGATCGTTCTGAATGAAGGCATTAAGATTGCACGCACCAAGATCCCATTGCGGAGTAATGTAGTTTTCCTTCGCTTTCCAGATCTTCCCTTGAGCGTCGTAGTCATCTCCGAGCGCAGCGATCCAGCTGTCTTCGTCCAGGTAGATGACCTTCTTAGGCGTCGAGTGGCGCATGCCCTGTTTGACAGTTCCAACCAACTCCCAAACCCGGTGCAGTTCGTAACGACGGAACGCTGGATTCACGAAATGAGGTCCAGTGACGTCGCTGAGCTTAGCCGTCGCGTTTTGCATCGCAAAGACGTTATAGGGGATATAGATCTCTTTCTTGCCAACCAGCTTCCAGTCAAACCGATCAGGAAGGCCGTTAAAGACGCCCGTTGAATCGATCGTATACTCATTCTCATAACCGATCATTGGCGCGTCATAGGTGTATGCGGGAAGGCGTCGAACGCGTCGCTGGCCTGTAAAATAGTAGAATGTGTCGGCATCCTTACTAAAGTAGTTTCGCGCCATCGTTCCCTGCCCCGCAAGGGCGGCCGGACTACTATAAACGTAATACTGTCCGCCCTGGAGTCCACCAGACTCCTTAGGGCTGTGCTGCCCCTTGGCTCCCCAAGGGAAGTATCCCAAAGCTTCTGAATGGTATTCAATAGACTGAGTTGAACCTGTCCGAGGCGAGAGATAGGTCAGGATGTCAGGATAGATGGTTCCCGCGCCCTGATATCGCACCAAGAAGTTCCACAGAGCCTGAATCCCGTTTTGAGGCACAGGAAACGGAACGCCGGGCAGCACCGCGTCTTCCAACGACCACCCGTTGCTCCCAATCGCCGACTTCGACGCCCCATCCTTCGTGTTTTGTGCGACATCCTCGGGCACACCACAATCGCGGTGCGTCGGGTAGACCGGCATCGTATACCCTGGAACGTGCTTGAGTGTCTCGATCTGACCAGGTGTCAATTTGTCTGCATACTTATCGACGTTGGATGCGTCGATCACGAAGAGCGGCTTTTCGTCCTTGTATTTCCAATAGTCCTTCCGGGGCTTGCCATACGTCCAGCTCCCCACAGGCTTCGCCTGTCCCTCAAAAGCCGGAATCTGACCATCCTTGCTCCCCGCTTTCTCTGCCCCAGTCGCAGTCAGCTCATCACCGAGCTTCGAAACGTCAGCCGCAGCGACCGGCCAAGAATGGACCGAAAAAAGCGCCAGCGCTGTAAGCGCAAACATCGACTTTTTCATCTTCATGATCATCTCTCCTCTTTATGAACTCGCACGTATCGTCGGGTGCCGACGACAACTCTGGATGCCCACCATTGCCGCCCTCACACACCGGCCAAGAGTTGCCATCCCGCAAACATCCTGACCCGTATGCTTTTAGACTGACCGGTAAGTATAAAAACACCCCAAAAAAAACAGCGCAACGTTCGTGGCTGTGTTTCCTCTGGATGCATCGCCCTAGGCTGGCCATCGTCCCAGTGCTGGCCTCCGGCCTAGCTTCTAGGTAGACGCTACAGTAGTTATGACGCTAGCACCTCTGTTACGAAAATCTACGACAACGAATATTTTGGCACAAGCTTTTTTTTCCACAGCTAGACCTAAAATGACGAAACCCAATCTGGGCAAGGACTCGCGCGGTGCCGGTACTTCCCCTAGTCCCGTTTACTCGGCACGCGGCCAAATCGCATCGCGGTAGGGGAAACACTGATTCACCGTGTAGCTTCTTCGCAGCTCGTACGTCCGCATGCGGCCGGCGCACGTCGGAATAGTGCCATCCGATTGATCCGGTCCGAAACTCGCGCCCCCCCTTCGTCCGCACGATAAAGACAGGCTCGACGGCGCGATGCACGGACGGAGCCAATTGTGGCTACGTCGATCAACGTCCTCGCAGGCATCCTCATCCTGATCGGTCATCGAAGTACTACTTACCCGATGATGTGCTTCTATGAGCACTTATTCCTCGGACGTACGGTGCCGCGCTGGAAGTCAATGCGGCACCGGCACAGGCCTCAAAGCGAGCACGCTCGGAAGTAGATACCGCTTCGAACAGTGAACCGGGCATGACACTGTCGACGTCTTCTTTGGCGTCGACGGAGGGAAAAGCCAGCATCACACCGGTGCGCTCGATCGGAACTGCAAGCGTCTCTACAACAAAACGCGACCCAGCGAAGCGGTCGATCCGCGCACCCTCACCTCCGCACTCAAGACTCGCGTCCGATTGCTGTTCGTCGTAGATCTGTCCTGGACCATCAGTGCGCTCCCTGCAGCCGTCGCCCATCCGAAGGCACAGTCGCCGTCTATTTGCCCGAACTTGCCGTGCGTCGCATCGCAGCTTTGTACGCGGGCGAAGCCCCAGGACCGATGCCCGAGACACTGCGATCACGCCGATGCGGTACGCTCGATTCCGCGTACCCTGCGCCCGATTCGACCGGCCGACGAGAAACTTGCGGGGGCTACCCTATTCTGCAGCTTCGATGACGACCTGGCAGTTCGCCGTACACGAACCGGCAACCGCATTCGCGGGCCGCCAACTCCGATCCATCCACCACTCGACCCCGTTCACTGATCACTCTTCGACCACCAAGCGCTGCTCGATTTAACCGTCGCTCGCTGCGCTTACCTCCACTCGCGAGAGGACCGGCGCGAACCGCCCGCCCAAGCTCACACCGCGCGTGGGCACGGCACTAAGCGAGCAAGCCCGATCGTGTTCCGCACGCAGGCCGCTACCATCGGTACACCTCCCTTTGGCTTAGCAACTTGTCGTCGTCGTGGTTGAGGGGTCGAAGTTTGCCCCCTCTGTGGCCAGTCCTGATCGACATTCCGGACGTCGGCGTCAAGACTACCGCACACCCCCGATCGAAGTTACCGACAAGCCACCTCATGGGCTCATTGCTCGCGCAAGATCCGACAATGCGGAACTCCGCTACCCCGCCCTCTTCACGCTCGAACGGCGCCGCCGCAACGTGTGGTCGACATGCTGCGCGACGACTCCATTTACCAATCCAAGTTAGCCCCGACCTCTTGACAAAAGACATAGCCGCCTTGGACGTCGGGTATCGGTTCCACGACTTCGAACGAGTTACGCCTCTCCCACGATGCTTCCCAACATTGACTTCTGGGGCGGATAGGGCAAACTGACCGATCAGTCATAAAAAACGTCCATCCGTTCACTGATGTATCTCTTCCCCCAAGATCGCCCGGCGGATGTGTGTGGCATCTCTTACGGACCGTAATAGGATCCGGCACAAGGTGCGTCAGGCGACTACCCCAGAGAAATCTATAAAGGAATTTCCTATGCCGATATTCAAGTTAGATGACAAGATTCCCGAGATTCATGAGACTGCGTTTGTCGCCGAGACGGCGTCGATCATCGGAGATGTCGTTCTCGAGGAGAATGTCAGCATTTGGTTTGGAGCGACGCTTCGCGGCGATGACGGGAGCATTCGTGTCGGCGTAGGTTCGAACATCCAGGAGAACGCAGTGCTTCACGCAGATGACGGATACCCTATCCTCATATCCGAAAACGTTACAGTTGGACATCAGGCCATGCTGCATGGCTGCGTGATCAAAAAATGCGTTCTGATCGGTATGCAGGCCGTAATCATGAACGGCGCCATAATCGGGAATCACAGTATCGTTGGAGCGGGAGCGGTCGTCACGGAAGGAAAGATCTTTCCCGAACGTTCGCTAATCCTCGGATCTCCCGCTAAGGTTGTGCGACTTCTCGATGACCGTGAAATTCAGGACCTCGAGAGAGGAGCCGTTCATTATGTCAACCGACGGGGGCAATACAAACGCAGCCTCGTTCGAATCGGATAGTATGGACTCCGGTCCTCACAATAGCAACTACCGGAGTGGCCAAAATCGACCCGGATCATATCAGCGGATACGGACAGTTTACTCAGAAGGCTGTCAGCGATTAAACCCAGTTCGAGTTACAAACAACACAACGGAGGGAACGCATAACGTGCGCCCCTCCGGGTGTCGAGCGGACACCGTCGCAGCCCCCCAACAGCTCTTAGGTAATCGCTCGTTTTGGCGCCATCAGCAGCAGCCATACCAGTGCTACAGCATAGAGAACTGGAATCGACATAAACAGCATCTTATAATTGTTGTGCGTGATCGTGAGCATATAGCCAACAATCTGCGTCATGAACATACCACCAACAGCTGCACACATCCCGCCGAAACCAAATACCGTTCCGACAATATTCCGGGGCGTGAAGTCCATCACGATACTGTAGATATTAGAGATCCACGCTTGGCCTGCTGCAATGCCAAGTGCAATAGCCAAAACTGCTGTCCATAAATGACTTGAGTCGGCCGCGACAACACTAATGACGGCGAGTGCACACAGAAACATGGCACTAAGACGCGCATGAACAGGTTGCATGCCACGGCCGATCAGGAACGACGAGAGGATTCCCCCACCGATGCTACCAGCGTCAGCCGCAAGGTAGATGGCGATCAAGGGCAACCCAATCTGATTTACGCTGATACCCAATGAGTAACGCTGATGAAGATAGGGGGGCAACCAGTACAGATAGAACCAGAACACCGGCGCCGTCAGCGTAAATGCGATTGCGAACGCCCATGTTCCTCGCATTGCAAGAATCCGATGCACCGGGACGCGAACCATCGGCGATTCGGTATCGCTCCTTACGTGCTCCAGTTCCAATTGACTGATCTTCGGATGCTTTTGCGGATCGTAGTAGTTTCGTGCCCAAATTACGGCCCATACCACTCCCAACAGACCAATCGCCACGAATACCGCCTGCCACCCAAGCGCAAGCAATATCAGCGGAAGTAGAATCGGTGTGATGATGGCACCGACATGGGTGCCGGCATTGAACAGTCCCGTTGCGATTCCTCGTTCCGTTGCAGGAAACCAAAGCCGGACAATCTTAACACCTGACGGATAGTTTGCACCCTCAGTCAGGCCCAGAACTAGTCGGCAAATCATGAAACCAGCTACCGACGTGCTCAACGCGTGCAATCCGGTCGCGATGCTCCATAAAAAGACGGCAATGAAAAATACTCGCTTCACGCCAAATCGATCTATCAAAGTGCCCTGTACGAAATATCCAACTGCATAACCGGCCTGGAACCAGAAATTGATATTGGCATAATCCATTGTCGACCAACCTAGAGAGACGCTCAAGATTGGTTGCAGTATTCCAAGTGCCGCACGATCAATGTAGTTGAGCGCTGTCGCAGCAAATACCAGAGCAAGCATGGCCCAGCGCAATCGCCCCACTGAAAATGCTTGGCGCATTGCGTTGGCCCGAGTTTCCCGGGCCCCGACAAGATCGGAGTCGCGCGTAATCGGCATGGTTTCTTCCCTACATTAATCAAAGGTTGACTGGTCGAGAGTCAGCTTCCGCGAGGCCGGACGAACGCATTTTCCTGCCGCTCTCCGGCCAACTTCGAACGTCAGAATCGATGGACGATAGCGACTCGAGCCCCAATCTGACGATTCGTCGTAGACATCAGTGCTGCCGTACCCTGATAGAGATCCGCGTATCGCGCATCGCCAGCTGCTTGCTGCAACGCAATCAGGCCATATACCTCCGTTCGCTTAGAAAGTGCGTATCTCGCGCCCGCGATAAAGCGATGATATTTCAACGTCTCCTGCAAGTAATCGATGTGTCCGACAGTGTATAGATATCCGCCAATCAAACGCAGTGCCGGTGTCATTTGGTAGCGGACCGACACATCGTAGTTATCGTAAGAGACATCACTCGCGGTACCGTTTGCCTCTGAGAATCGCGTTCGGGTATAGATTCCACCGATGGTGACACTATTAAACGCATAGGTGCCACCCGCCGCGAGAATGCTCATGTGATCTGGGTTCCCGATATAGCTCCAAGGTCCATTCGCGCCAATTGACGAGCCGCTCGTATTGGCTAAGAAGTGACCGTCACCGGTCGTGAAAGACTGAGCTGGTCTATTTGCGTAGAGGTAAGATATGGCAACCCGGAGGCCACCTGCAAAATAATCCGTGCCGATACTCAAAACCGGAATAGTACGCCGCGGACCAGCGCCCGTCGAATTGCTGAAATTCATCAGCATGCCGACGCGAAGCCCAGCAAGTACAGGGCTCGTGTATTTCACTGCATTATCGATCCGGAAGGAATTGACAATATTATCGACGTCCGTTGCATGCGCCGCATACGTTCCGAGCTCAGACGTCGTTGACGCGAACTGCATGAAGTCCACGACTGAATCATATTGCCTACCGAATGTGACGGCCCCGAACCGGTCCGATGCCAATCCCACATATGCCTGCCTGCCAAATTCACGCCCACCTTGAGCCGTCACGCCACCGGGAAGATTGAAACCACTCTCGATACGAAAAATCGTCGCGAAACCACTCCCAATATCCTCGCGCCCCAACAATCCCCAACGACTTCCGTAAACCCCAGTGTAGGTTCCATCGCGCATAGCATAAATATTCTTGCCATCCGAATTATTTACAAAATCGATACCGTTATCTATCAAACCATATAGTGTTACCGAGCTCTGCGCACTCGCACCTCCAATGGAGAAAAATACAAGCGACACCGTCAACACCATAGTAATTTTATTTTTCATTCGCATACCGAATTTACTTGACCGCCGAGATATTCAAAATATCATTTGTCGACCGTGAGCTCCCTCACCGCTATTTCCGCCAAGAATCGTTTCTGACACCATCCCGAGATGGTTAGGAATGGAGAGACGGCGAACGGCTACACGAGTTTCCGATCCGGAGATGTTGTCACGAGGTCAGAACTTATATGACGTAAATTTGTCCGTCAAGTCTATTTTTAGACTAATGGGTATGCCTACATGTGCGCGCACATCCGATCCGGGGAAGCTCATCTAAACACGGACTTGTACCGTTCCAGCTCATCAGCGCGGAGAACGCCCACCACCTGCCCGAGTTCCCGCCACGTAAGCCATGAAGTCTCGTGACCGAGACCGCTCAGACGGAGCGGTGAACGCCCTATGATTACCCATTAGCAGCAAGCTTTCGACTTTGCCCTGCCTCAGTTTATCCAGCGGCCGTCACCCTATCGTAGGCGGGCGGCGGAATTGGCATCGAAGCAGAGCAAATCATGTTTTCCAACCGGCTTTGACTACCGCAAGCCGCACTGCCATGGGAAGTCAGTCCCATATGTCGCTTGAGCGGCGCCTACGATACCGCAACAGCGCGCTCAAGCGCACCACACTAACTCCCCTACTCTTTGTCTTGGGAAAGCAGTCCGGCGGCCTACGACAACCTTACGGACGACCAAGTAGAGCGCCGCAACCACGCACCGATCGAGCGCGGACACATCTACACTTGGACTGCGTATTTGTCACACCACGTGATGGCGCCATCTTGACCCTGTGCGATCTTACGATTTCACGCAGCACACTGCCTTTTCAGCAGACGATTCGCTCGGCACGTAGGAAACCAAAAGGCCCCAGACAGGATCCGGCAGTCGACAAGGAAGCCTCTTGGTCACCCAAATTCACATATCGCACACCGGCATCGTGGATGCAACCACGCGTATTTTGAATCGCGTAGACTAGGTAGCTACCCTAATCTTTACCAAATCAAATGTTGACCCTGTCTTCGTTAGTCGTGCGGTTCTGGAGTTTCAACGGCGTCGCCGGCGCTCTTGCTGCGGAGGTAGGACATGATCCGGGCCGGATTCGGCTGCTCAATGCGGTGAGGGCAGTGGGTGCCTCGTTAGTTTCCGCCATTATCCTCTATCAGTTCACCATTCAGTTCAAACATCCAATAGCACTTGCGGCACCCGGGTTCTTAATTTCATTTCTGTGGGTACTTCTTGCGCGCGAGAATACATTTCTCGGGCAAATCGAAATGCTACTCGCATCAAGCGCGATAATTTCTGCAACCCTAATCATATCTCCCCTTCTTAGTAATTTCCAATTATCGTTTGGCGCCATATATCTTTGCGCCGGGATATTTATTGGAATTTTACTCCAAGATTGTATGCGACGCGCTTTAGGCATAACAGTGATCTGGTTCGTCGCAACTTGCGTTGAACTCTATTTGAGCCCGCCGATTACGGCAATTCCGTTTCAAATCGCATCGGTCGCAATTGGTGCAATGTCAACGTTAGCTATTTGCATTCTTTTTTTCCCTCACTCACCCATTCGTATATTGCAAAGCGCTCTGCTCGACTTTCAGTGGAATTCGAATCTCATACGTCACAGCGCACTCAACGGCTCATCACGAGTCGATGTTCGCAAGAAGGCCAATCAGAGGGCATGCGGCCGAATGAGTCGGTCGATAGCGGTGATCGAAAACGAACTGCGCGGTCATCGCTCTCCTCAGTCAGATTCTCTCTTTCATGCTTTGACTCGGGCCCATGCTGCCTGCTGCTATTTGGCTAATCCAGAAGCGCAAATCCTACCGCCAACGTGCAACTCCGCGATACATGACAACGGTTCGGCCGAGTGGCTACGCGGTAGGATGTCCGCACGCATCGCCCTGCTCGACGAATCCATATCAACGCTGCGTATTATTGCCGAGAAGATTGAGATTCGCCCAACCGCTCTTACTGCCAAGAAACCAATTTCTATAAAATCACTCGCGTGGCGACCCGCGATTCAAATCACATCAGCCGTCACGGCGGCACTGTTACTGGCAGAATTCCTTGTTCCTGGTCGATGGTACTGGGCGGTGGTTACAGCAAATGCCGTCCTTGCTCGCTCTAATACCGCAACTCTTCATAGGAGCTTTCTTCGACTCGTCGGCACCGTCGCGGGTTTGGTAATAGGATTGGTGGCGGGCTGGATCATCGGTGGAAATTTGATGCTCACATGTGCAGCAATGTTTGTCGTTATTTTTGCGCTGCACTTCTACATCCCTGCCAACTACGGAATCGGAGTGTTGTTTGCAACGATTTTCGTCGGTTTGTTGTACGCCTCGCTCGGATTCTCTGAGACTCAAATCCTTCTCACGCGTCTCGAAGAAACTGGGATTGGCGTCTTGGCCGCGATATTTGTTTCGATAGCGTTATTTCCGACTAAGACAGTAAGCGAGGCATCGTTAACCGAGCGTGGCGTCCTCATTGCATTGATAGAAGCCGTAGACACACTCGCCAACGACTCCAAAGAGAGCCTTTCCAACACGTACCAACAATTTCGCGTCCTTGATCAAAAATTAATCGAGGCAGAGCTAGCACTGCGACCGGTAATCACCTTAGAAGGCCTTATTGGTAGGCGGACCACCTACGAGCGATGGATCTGCCTTGAGGACTGTTGCTCATGGCTCAAGATTGCGCTTCACGATCTGGATTTGGATTCGTCGAAACCAGCAGAAACCCCGACTCATTTTCGATCGCTGGCATCCATGCTAAAGGGTATCGTGGATGGAACATATGTACTACGAGACGGCTGGGGCCAGCCACTTCCGTACCGCGACACAAATGAAGACGCAACAGCCAGAGTCGCGGCCGCACTCAATCGATACTGGGCGGCAAACCACCGGCAATCCTGACGACCTCGTCGGCCCATAGCAGCATGGGATTGGAGTGCAGCGACCGTGTCAGAAGACACCCGGCGATCGGCTGGTTGCACCCAGTCGGTCCATTTGAACTACGTAAGAGACGGTTTCAAAAAGGCTATTTGGGGC
>NZ_JANKOG010000053.1:0-17323 GCF_024656005.1 Burkholderia sp. SCN-KJ | reverse complement strand
TCTAATCGCGAATATTTCAGGCTTGGATGTGATTGTGTAGTATTGCTCGATTACTTGCGGTTTCTCGACAAAGTTAAAAAACGGATTTGAGCGCCCTCCGAGTATTTATAGGTATTTATGCACGCTCCGAAGATTTGAGAGACACTCGGCGCGTCGTCACGACGACGACCATGGCATCGTGGAAATTAGGCCGGTGGCCCGAGAGGCCTCGTATCTATCAGGCATGTTTGACCGCGCTCTCGTTCGTGCCTTTGGGTCACTTGTAAAGGCCGATTCCCAGGACTCCGGCAAATCCTCCAGCGTATCCCGTACACGCCAAATTCTGCCTGTCTTTGGCGGATGGTCAGCGACCTCGCTGACGAACGCGAATGACTGATTGTGCCCGAGGTTGCGTAAAACAGCAGCCTCGGGCGCTAGAGCACAGGCGTCAGGTGATTCCCTCGGCGCTGATGTATGCAGTTTTCCTGTCCGTCGGAGTGGACCAAACCGCCCGCACCATCGGCAATGGTTGCATGATTGCTCTGATTCGTATCACCGAAATCGATGCAATACTAGATCCCAAAAGGGCCATTGGATTTGGACGATTTCACACTGCAGATGTTTGAGATGCTAAAACATGTTGGGCCAAGCGACCGATAACTCCGCGAAATTATTCTGACGTTGAACGCAATTTTAATCAAAGTAAAATTGCTTAAGACCTAATCAGGATTCGCTTAGGGGAGAGATCGGAACGCTGACGGGCCTGAACTGGCCACGCATACGCCCAAATATCGACTTTGGGGTGTACCCCTGGATCAGGGCTAATCGCAGTTGGCGTTCACGCGCGCTGGTCAGTAGTGGCTAAACCCTCCACGGACACATGCAAGACCTTGACGAAGTGGTGTCAAAACAAAGTGTGATGTAAGCCTTCAGTGACTTTTCTGCAGCACGTACCTCTGGATCTGGGCGAGAGGAGCGGGTTGGCGATATAGGCAGCGTCCCAGTCAACCCGCCGCACCGGAATTGCTAGGCTAAGCGATGCTATCGCCTTTAGAGAACGTTTTATCCATCGGACGGATAAATGACCATGTGGAATGAATAACGCGCCATTCGTCATCTTCCTTCTGAAATACTTCGACGACGTTGTACTCCATGTCTATTAGATTTGTTTTGGAATAGAGCTGGTACGTCAGTACTGCCATATCCTTCGCTGCCTGTATGCGTGGGCTTCGGAGTTCGTAACTATCTGCAAATAACTTGCCGTCAATTGATTTTAGGAATTCGTTGATGACGTTGTAATCATCCACTCGCTCGGTAACGACGGCGTCAAAGTATGTGAAGCTGCGTTCGGACCACAGCGACTTGTAACCGGACGTATCTCCTTTAAACCACTTATCCAAGGCGGATTTTTCAAGCCCGATAAGATGGTGTGCGAGAGCACGCTCCTCGGGACTGTAATTTTGCTCATAGACGGGCAATGCTGTAGTCATAATTTTCTCCTTACGGATTTGATTGACTGCGGGGCGACGTTACAGGAGTCGTGCGCAGATGAAAAACGAGTCAGCAGATCGCTATATGCAATAACCGGAACAGAAGGTGCATAGCTGCGGGCCAGCTCGGCCAGACTTCCAGGTTGAACGGGGAAAGTCGGTTGCCAGCCACGGTAGAGGGTTGTGTAAATGTAATCGACGTCGCTACCTGTCAGTGTTCCGACGATCGCTTCCGCATCCCGCTCACCGTTTTCCCGGAGCGATGCGAAATTGTTGACGTTGCCAGGAGAAGCGCGAATGCCCAAGACTGTCTCGTCATCGATGGTGGCGCTTACTGCGTAGATAACCTCACGGACGAATGTGAGTTGCGATCGGGTATCTCTGCCCCAGCGATATGTACGCTGGTTGGGTGCGGAAGAGATGAACTGGTCAAGCAGGTAGCCGTTGGCCGCGTGAAGCTTGATACTGTCGAAGCCCTCGATCGACGCAGCCCGTCGGGCGGTCTCTGCAAAGCGGCTGTTCGCGTCAACTATCGTTGCATATGACATTTCCAGCGGGAACCGATAGCCATCGCTTCCGCAGTACGTGGCCAACTGCTCGCCCGGCGGCTGAATCGCCGACGGCGCAACAGTGGAATTCTTGTATCGGGTGGCTTGGGTCAGGACGCCGGAGTGCATGATTTGCGAGATGGTGACCGCACCATATGCATGCAACCGCTGTACCGGCACGATCCTGGAAGTGCCGGTGCCTCGTCGCTGAGCCTGGGCCGGCACGGGGTGCTCCTTGAGAACTGCTGATCAGTATAACCCCTTCGTGATCACCAATCCGAAGCCACCCTTGGAGAAGCGCTCGTAATAGCGAGCGATCCCTTCAGGATCGCCGTGACGCGTGTCATCGGCGCTGAGGCAAACCTGTTCGTGACCGTCGGGGTTTGTCGATTCGGATTTCTTGTGTAACACAGCGACTCAACTCCTTACTGTTTGTATCAACGACGGCCACGTATCCTACCAAAGGAATGGCACACGTGCTGCATATGGCCGGTTGTGGCGCTCCGGTCGCTCAGAAAGCGGCTGACCATTTGCGAAATTCCTTCGGGGTGCAATTCGTTTCCCGCTTGAAGAACTTGCGGAATCGATCGCCCCGAATCCCAATCGGTCGGAAAGCACTCCGATGGGTACGTCGGTGTATATGAGCAGCCGCTTGGCTTGAAGGACGATCGGTCTCGACAGATAAACCTTGGCACTCTGCCCTCTGCTGCCAACGTGGCGCGCGTCAGGCCCTTTATCGGTGCAGCCAAGGTGGACTGTGTAGTCGCGCTGCATGATTCCACTGCGAGAATCTTTGGTCCACTAGCTTGGAACTGCTGAAAGCGCGGCGACACGCTCGACCGAGATGAAGATTGCGTCTGGCGTTTCCCATGCAGGATGGTTAGCAGCTCAGCGTGCGTAGATGCCGTAGCGCCACAACGCATGTAGCTAAGCACTAAAACAGCTTGCCGATACGTCCGCGGATTCAAACTCCTGCTGATGCTCGAGCCTGTCGGATCGAAGCGGATATGCCCGGGTAAGCGCTCCAGGGCAGGTGGCATTCCCAAACGCGGCCTCGACCAACAGAAATTCAGGGCGCAGCAGCAATCCTAGTCGTCATCGCTGCCGAAGTTGTAAGCCTGGCCTGGCTGAAGCGTGAGCTTTCCGGCACAGCACACAATCGGCTCGAAATCCACAAAACGCTTGCACTGCCCTCCGTCACCCAGATGAGCATGTAGAACTCGTAGCAATAGGTCCTGCGCATAGCTTGGACCGTCGACCGATGCTTGAGGTCCGGCAGGCGAAACACCTCAAGGTCGTAGTAACGGGGGCGGCTTTGCTGGCTTGTGCGCCAGACGCTCCACCGCAGGCCTGGTCATCCCACACATCTCCGCTTTGAATACCCAATATCTGCGATTATGACGCTATCTGATGGGTAATCACGTGTCGTTACTGCTCCATACTGGCAAATATTGACCTTGATGATTGCGACCCATAAAGAGGCGCGGTGACACTTTCCCCCGATATCTGCGTCGCTCAGGCAAGCAGCTACCCGGTCCAGAGCGATCTCAAAGAAGAGTAGGGCGATGGACGTGAGTGGATTTGACTATGCGTACAAGGTCGGCTGAGTTCGCCCACGGGAATCACTAATACTTGATTCCGAATTTGTTGCATCCGCCGCAGGGTGCGATGGGAGCGGGTTGGTCGACATTCGAAATTTCCCAGGAGCGACGATGACAAAACTTACGAAGCAAAGTAGGGACTTGGCAGAGCACTATGCAGAGCAGTTGTCCGGGTGGGGACAAATAACGACGCGCTCGTTGTTCGGGGCCGTCGCGCTATATCGGGACGGGCACGTGTTTGCGATGGTCTGGAAGGGCTCGCTGTACTTCAAAGTGGACGATGCGACTCGCGCCGAGTATGAAGCGGCAGGCTCGCATGCCTTAGGCTATGTCGCCGATGGCCGTGAGCATGCGCTGAAGTCCTATTGGGAAGCGCCCGTCGACGTGATCGAAGATCATCAGGCGCTTCTTGCTTGGGCGCAACGAGCATGGAGCGCCGCCTTGAAGGCTGCCAAGGACTGATTGACTGAAATGAATGGCGTCGAGCCGCCCCATATCTGTTCACTACCGGCATCTTGCTCCGGGTAAGGCGCGCTTGACTGAGCTGAGTTCCTTGACGCCTTCGGTCCATTGAGCATCCCTCTAGACCTCGAGGCGGGGGGGGATGGCTAGTTTGGATACCGGTTAGTCGGCCAGAGCGCTTGCGGCCGCGTCAACCTTGTAGAAGAAGGTTGACGCGGCCCATTTTTCGTTCATACTGACTGGTAGGTTGGAAAATTTGGTCTATTGGTACGAGAAGAGAGGGAAATCCTCAGGTTCGGAGCAGTTTCGTTCCCGGGGCCCGAAGTCGACTCGTCCAAAGACTACCGTATTGTCTAGGGATGTCGTGGTTTCGCTCTCGGTACCCTCGCACCAAGCGGGGGGCCGGGGTCTATAGCCAGCCTTGCGGCCTTGTATCTGCATGAAAATATTTAACGAACTCAACGGCGTCGAATTTGAGACGCGCGGCGACGTCGACATCGTGAGCGCGTCGATTCAGGCACACAGCGCCATCAGCCATTCTTGCCGTCGGGGTATTTGCGGGCAGTGTGCTGGCCTAGTGCGCGACGGCGCGTTCTCGAACGGAATCGACGGCGAGACACAAATCGCCTCGAGAGACGGTAGGCCTGTCAGTGTGCTGATGTGCCAAACGTTCGCGCGATCCGAATTGGTCGTGGAGTGTAACGATAATGGAGCGGCACCCCAAGCTCGGGCCGTTCAAGTAAGCTCCATCGCGTTCCCGACCCCGGAGGTCGCGGTCGTCGATCTCGACTTTATGGACGGACAATCGTTCAAATTCCAGGCGGGTCAGTTCGTTTGCATTCGTTGGACCGGAGACCGCCAGAAGTACTTTTCGATCGCTAGCAAGGAAAGCGACTCGAGCAGTATTCAACTACACATCAGGCGGCAGGTTCAGGGAGAGTTCACTGGGTGGTTGTTCGAGGCGGCGAGAGCCGGCGATATCTTTGGTCTGGAAGGCCCCTTGGGGAAGTTCACGTGGACGACTCCGGACGACCGTCCGGTAGTCTTGATGGCTACCGGCACGGGATTCTCTCCCATCCAGTCAATGGTCGAGACACATGCGTTATGGAGGCGCAAATCCCCGGTCTATCTCTATTGGGGTGGGCAAACAGAGAACGACGTCTACCGCCCGGATCTTGCGCGCCAATGGTCGACGATGGGAGAAAACTTTCATTTCATCCCGGTCTCGGCAGCCCCGATTGGTGAGTGGTCGGGCAGAATTGGGTACCTACAGGACTGCGTAGCCCAAGATCATCGGAGTCTCGCAAACTTCGATGTGTACGCGTGTGGCTCGCCGATTATGATCGCGCTTGCACAGGAAAAGCTTGTCTCAGAGCTTGGGCTTCCGAGCGATCGCTTCTTCACCGATTCGTTTAACGTGAAGCCGCCGCAAACGGACGGATCACAGAGCCTCATCGATTTTGTCGTGAAATTTCAAGGATCTGTGAAAGGGCGCATGCACGCCGAAAACGGATGCACGCTTCTTCAGGCGCTGATGCGGTCCGGCTTAAACCTCGATCACTATTGTGGTGGCGGTGCGGTATGCGGCACCTGCCGGGTCAGGGTCGAGCCTGCGCTGGTCAACGGCATGAACGAAGATGAGATCGATCTTCTTGATTGCTTGCCTGACGCATGCGATGGGGACCGGCTTGCCTGTCAGTTCAAGCTGAGCCGAGAAGTTGAGTCTCGAACCGTTTATCTGCCGGGTACGCCTGGGCGAGTTTCCGCTTTGAGGGATTGAAATGAGCAATGAACAGATTCAAAGCGAGTACGTGGGCAAAGCCTTCAAGCCGGAGGGCATGCTTGAGGCCCGCAGAAGAACGTGGCTCGCCGTTGACGACATCGCGACTGCGATCAAGCCCGGCATGACTGAGCCGCAGGCGACTCAGCTCGCGCGGAAGACTCTCAAAAAGCATGGACTTTTGCAGGGATGGCACGCCATCTGCATTCGGTTTGGCTGCAACACAATGCTAGAGTACGGCGCACCATCTAAGCCGGATATCGTCCTCGGAGAGAACGACATTTTCACGCTCGATATCGGTCCGTTGTGGGATGGGTACGAAGCTGATTCTGGCGATACCTTCGTTGTTGGAGGCGACCCGGAGATGTTGCGAGCAAAGTCCGACGTAAAGGTTCTGTGGAGCGGTGTGCAGGACGCATGGCGATCGCGGGGGCTGACGGGCATTGACCTGTACAGCTTTGCCGCAGCAGAGGCAGACAAGCTGGGCTGGGTCTTCGATTCGATCATGTCTGGTCACAGGGTAGGGGATTTTCCTCACCAGTATCACGGAACGCTCCGTTCGATGGAGGGCATTCCGAGTTCCAACATCTGGATCCTCGAAATTCTGATCCGACATAAGACGCTACCTTTCGGCGCATACTTCGAGGACTTGTTGACCTAGGCGCAGTGCAGCCTGTGCGGAGACCCGAGCGGCCCCGTCGCCCAGGGATCGTCATGTTCGCTGATTGGCTATGTTCCGCGCGTATGGCGTGGCGGTACGGTCAATAGTCGGACAAACCTGTTGACTACACGGTCAAAAAAAAAGACAATATATCTCACCTCGCTCTGCGAGGTGAGGGTGTCGGCGTATCCGTCAAGGAGACCAATGAGAATCCCAACATTCAATGGCGTTGTCTATCCGTCGCAAACGGATGCGATGGGGCATATGACAGTCCAGTATTACATCGCAGCCTTTGATCAAGCGATGTGGCATCTTGTGTCGCGCCTCGGGTATGACCCTGAATGGCGGAACTCCAGAGATGAGGGTTGGGCCGACGTTCGCTATGAGATTGACTTCCGCTCGGAACTTCGAGTCGGCGATCTCTACATGGTAGACAGCGAAGTCATCGACCTTGGCAAGAGCTCGCTCAGGTCGAAGCACCGACTTCTGGCAAGAAGCGGTGAGGTGGCCGCTGAACTCCTGATGACATCGGTGTACTTTCATCTGAAAGAGAGAAAGAGCATTCCGATACCCGATTCCATTCGGTCGGAGATTTGCGTGCTCACGGAATCGTCCGACGCAACGAATGTTTCCGGGTGACCCGAGGTACCGGGCGATAACTTAAATGCTGATTCTGGGAAAAGCGTTATGAAAATCGATCGTAGAGAACAGCTGAAGGCGAAGAAGCAGGCTTACGTACAGGATGAAATTATTGCTTCCGCCGTGGTTTTATTCGCGGAGAGAGGTTTCCGCGCTGTCACAATCGATGATATCGCCGCTAATCTTGGCTATACGAAATCGGTGGTCTACTACTATTTCAAAAGCAAGAATGAAATCCTGTGGCAGATTTTCAATCGTATCTACGATAGCTACTTTGCGATGATTTCCTCGGTGGTGGTGAGGGAGTTGCCTCCCGATCTCGCCCTGAGAGAGCTTTTAAAGGGCCACGCTCTTTTGGTCATGGAGCGTCGAGACTGGACCGCGATTTACAATCGCGAAGAGAGCGAGCTTGAAGAGAAGCAACTCAAGCTGCACGTTCAGCGTCGGCGCGAGTACGATGCCGTCATCAATGGTGTGTACAAGGATGGTGTCAAGAAAGGCTTGTTTCGTGATATTCCCTCGAGTATCGCTGTTGCAGGACTTTTGGGGATGTGCAATTCTTTGTACCGCTGGTACAACGAGGAAGGTCCGATTTCTGCGCCGGAGATCGCCGAGTACTACGTGGATATCTTGACCGGTGGTTACCTGGCCACTCCAGTGGCTAAGTCGGTTGCAAGCAAGGCGACCGTGCGCAAGACGTCGACGAAGGTTCCGAGGGTGGCTAACGCGTAACTTGCCCGGGCGACGAGTTGGAGAGTGCTCAAAGGCTGCGTTGCTGAGGCTGACCCCCAAGCGCATTGAGCGAATCTAGGCCTCGTTCGCGCTAGATCAGCCGCCCACCGCCCGCTCTAGCGCGGACATCGAATCGCGAATGTAGGCTCGAGTGATTCGGGCGGTCTCGATTAGATAAAAACCGTGCGGGGCGCCCGGATACACGTGAAACTCGGTCGGCACACCCGCTAGCATCAGCCGGCGGGCGTAGTCCATGTTCTCTGCTAGAAACAGATCTAGGGCCCCACAGGCGATGAAGGTTGGCGGGAGACCTTCGACATTGTCTGCGCGCGCCGCTGCAGCGTAAGGTGAGACCGCCGTGGCACCCGGCGGCCCGCCTAGGAGTGAAGTCCATCCGAACAGATTGTTCTCTGGCGTCCAAACGAACTGGCCTTGATATGGCGACGGCTCTGAACACGCTGCCGTGCGATCATCAAGCATTGGGAAGACCAGATGCTGGAAAGCGATGGAGATTTCGCCCCGGTCGCGAGCGAGAAGTACCAACGCCGCCGCTAGACCGCCGCCGGCGCTCTCGCCGGTGACGACGATCCGATCTCGATCGACACCTAGCGCTTCTGCCTCGGCGTTGAGCCAGGTCAGCGCGGCATAGCAGTCCTCTAGCGGTCCGGGATGCGGGTTCTCCGGTGCTAGGCGATAGTCGACGGATACCACGGTCGCGCCCAATTCGAGCGCATAGGCTGCGTCGGTGGCAAGACCCATCTCAGGCGAGCCCATGATGTAACCCCCACCGTGAATGTGAAGGAAGGCTGGGCCACCATTCTCGCTCCCTTTCGCCCGTGTGATTACCACGCGCACGTCAGGCGCACCTGGCCACCCAGGGATCATGCGCTCGACGATTTCAACCCCATCCGGCGGGGCGGGAAACCACACGCCGACGCTTTCCACCATAACGGTCCGCGACTGCAACAGCGTGTCGAGATCGATCGGGGAGGAGGGCTTTTCATCGATAAGAGCGCGTAGCTCCGGATCCACGAGATGTCTTGACGGCACGACGGTCCTCCTTTTGATATCACCATACTGCCCGCGGTTCGCGGACGTTGCCCCTGGTGTTTGCATCGATCTCGTCCGCGTCTCGGTCAATCGTCCTATCGGGCTGCAGGCGTAACAGTGATGGTCGCAGTTCGCTTTTCTATGGGGCAATCCAACGCGCGACTTTTAACTGATGCGAGTCTTGCCGGGAACTACGGCAATACCGTCGACCTCGATCCTTGCCCGCGAATCGAAAAGCTTCACAACCGGGATGAACGTGCTCGCCGGCGGATTCTGACCGGTAATGAACTCGGCCCGAACTCGCTTGAAGATGGGAAGAAGGTTCTCTTCAAAATCAGGGACGTAGTAGGTGAAGCGGGCGACTGCTTCGAAGCCCACGCCAGCAGCTCGCAGCGTGCGCTCGAGCGCTCGGAACGTGTTTCGCACCTGCATTTCGAAGTCGCCGTCGATAAAGTTGTCGTTTTCGTCTGATGAGACGTGGCCGCCCAACAGCAGGACGTCGCCGGAACCCTGAACCGCTTGAGAGATGCCGGGGTACGAGATCCCCGGCTGATTGATTGCGGTAAGCATTGCCTATCCCCAAGTTGATGAAAGAAGTCTCGATTCGCTTTCCTGCGAGCGGAACACAAGCAGTTGCGATCGCGCTATTCCAGCAGGAGCGCACAGTGCTCTCATGAGGAGCGTGCGCCAGCAGCCGATCGCCGATGCCCACATTGTTGTCTGGCGACTGGGGTGCCTCTTGCAGTGACGTTACGTTGCCAGCCAATTATAGACCAAGTGGACAAAAATTTGTCCGTACAGTATATTTTAATCCTTCGTGGTCTGTTTGCCGGGAGGGCTTCGAACCATGGCACATAGGATCGGCTAATCAAACTGAGGGATGGGATAGGGCATGACAAGTTCTACAAAGCCGGCATGGGAATCGTCGGTCAGTCACATCGAAGAATCGAGCGTTTTCATTCGTGGTTACGATTTGGGTGAACTGATCGGGCAACTTTCGTTTGCATCGGTCTCTTACTTGCTGATCAGAGGCAGGCTCCCGACACCAGGCGAGTCCAAAATGATGGACGCAATTCTTTGCTCGGTGCTCGACTATTCGCTGAAGAAACCCGGTACGGTTGCTGCGCGCTACTGCGTTTCCGGCAATCCGTCGATGGTGGCGGGCATGGCAACAGCGGTGCTGTCGGCCGGGGAGTACACGCTCGCGCCTGATGCAGGCGGGGAGTTCATTTTGGCCACTTTCGCTTCGTACAATCGGCAAGACGACTCGATGGCCGATGCAGCTGATGTCATCGTTGCAGCGCTCCGCGCACAAGGACAGAGAGTGCCCGGCTTTGGGCATCCCAACTTTCGCTATACAGACCCGCGAGCGCAAAAACTGAAGGCCATCGCGAAGGAGAACGGTGTCTGGGGCGAGCTGTGCGACTGGTACGAAGCTATCCATGCATCATTCATCAAGCAGGCAAATAAGCCTGATCTCGTCATCAACGAGGTGGGGATGATGGCCGCAATCTTGGCGCAGATGCAGTTCACGCCGGCTGAAATGACGGGTTTGGCGCTGGTGTCGACGATGCCGGGCGTCATTGCTCACATCTCGGAGGAGCTCAGATCAAAGATTCGCATTCGCGGTGTCGCAGATGCCGACGCGTCGTATTCCCAGGAACGTAAGAATCTCAAGGAAGATCTTCTCGGCGCGGGCTGGCAAGCAGTATAAGCACACTGCTTGTGCGCCTGCACCTGCTAGGAGGTGCGGGCGCACATCGACCACATATTGGAGGAGTCGAGCCTGCCACCACCCTCCGGCGTCGCCCAGACTATGTTCTAGGTCTGGTCTTTAATATCGCCTCCGGTGCACCTGAAGGAACTACTGACGGCCAATTGGCCATTGTCATGCGTCTACGCGCTACCCGACGAATTCAAGCGGCTCAGGTTGTACCAGAAGCCAGCAGGCGCAGAAAACTAGAGAACAATGGGCCGAACTCCGTCGGTGAATAATATTTGTGGGATGGGAGTCTCACCACGTGAGATCGCTCGCGCGCCGATGTTTACGTTCCCGATGATCGGGAACGGTGGGTCGGTGCCTCAGACTCATCGCGGAAACCTGCATTTCAACGGAGGTCCGCACGAGGTGGACCGACGTCGATTTGACCTCGGAGCCAGACAAGCCCGCTACACCGATCTTCCACAACGCCGCTCGACGCGTCGCGGAACTGCTGCCGTAGGCCACAAGCATTCCGCTTTTGCGATGCCGGGATGGTGTGATCGATCTTTCGCCTGACCATTCCCTTATCCGTGATAAGGTCTCGGGGCCTGACGGCATGTGGGTGGCGGTCACGTCGTGCCATGGCTTCGGCCTGTCGAGATTCGCGAAGCTTCAGAAGGACTGGCGCAAGCAATTCAAATGGGACGCAGGCAACCTGATCCTCGAAGTATCAACGGCCAAGAATCGCATCTTGGCCGTTTTACCTTTCATGACGAGAGCGAAACGCGGGCAAATATGCCCGCATATTTCTTACTGGATCGTCCAACCGCCATCGATTACGAGCGAGTGACCGTTCATGTAGTCCGAGTACGGCGACGCGGCGAACAGGATCGCGTTGGAAATATCATTGGGGACCCCCTTTCTTCCCGCAGGGACGCGCTTCATTGCATCGGGGTTGACGCCGACGCCGCGCATCGGCGGCGCATCGTCGGCCAGAATGCGCGTGGAATGCTTGCGCATATCGGTCTGAATCATGCCAGGGCAAACTGCGTTGACTTTGATGCCCTTAGCGGTCAAATCACACGCCATCTGACGTGTGAGGCCGATCACGCCAAACTTCGACGAGGTATAAGCCAGGCCATCGGCGCCCCCAATGACGCCGCCGACGGAAGCTACATTCACGATGGCGCCTTCGCCACGCGGCATCATGTTCTTCAAGACGGCACGGCTCATCAGGAACGTTCCACGCAGATTGGTGTTCAGAACCTTGTCCCAGAGGGCCGTGGATGTTTCATTGATACCGGCAAATCCATCGAATACCGAGGCGTTGTTCACCAGAACGTCGATTCGACCATGCTTCGCTACAATCTTTCCAGTGACCTCTTCGATCATCGCCTCGTTCTGGACGTCAGTCTTCATGAACTCGGCCTTGAGGTTTTCTTTCGCAAGCGACGAAACCACGTCGTCGCCTTCGTCTTCGAGAAAGCCCGCGATAACTACGGTACCGCCTGCGCGGGCAAACGATTCGACGGTTGCACGGCCAATCCCGGTCTCGCCGCCAGTCACTACGATAATCTTGTCTTTGAAGTCGAACATCATTTGCACCCTTGAGTTGTGAGCGGCTCGTCACATCGAGTCATCGCCGCTCGTAGACGTGTTAGACCGCAATCAGCCGTGGCCGATCACCGATTTCACTTCGAGGTATTCCGCCAGGCCATAGGCACCGGCTTCTCGACCATTGCCAGACCGCTTGTAGCCACCGAACGGTGCGCGAACATCGAAGTCCGGGCTGTTGACGAAAATGGAGCCAGCACGGAGGCGACGGGCAACGCGTCGAACACGCTCAAGGTCACCTGACGAAACGTAGCCTGCGAGTCCGTATTCCGTGTCATTTGCGATCGCGACGGCCTCGTCTTCACTGTCGTAGGGAATCACAACCAGCACTGGGCCGAAGATCTCTTCGCGAGCAATTTCCATATCGGGAGAAACATCGGAAAAGATCGTCGGCCGTACATAAAAGCCGCGCTCGAGTCCTTCGGGACGCCCGGGGCCGCCCGCTGCCAGGTGTGCACCGGCGGCCACGCCATTCGAAATGAGGCGCTGTATCTTTTCGAACTGAACTCGATTTGCGACCGGGCCTACCATCGTTTTCGGATCGGCGGGGTCGCCAACCGTATGCTTGCGCGCTTCGTCCGCGGCAATTTCAACAGCTGTCTGATACTGATGGCGCGCGATAAGCAACCGCGTCGGTGCGTCGCACGTTTGTCCGCTGTTTGCGCATATTGCTCGTACACACGATCGAACCGCGGCGTCCAGATCGGCATCGTCGAAAACGATGTTCGCGGACTTGCCGCCCAACTCTTGCGTCACGCGTTTCACGGAATCGGCAGCGGCCTTGGCGACTAGAACGCCTGCACGGGTCGAGCCGGTGAAGGACACCATGTCGATGTCGGGATGGCGCGAAATGGCTTCGCCAACCGTCGGGCCGTCGCCATTGACGAGATTGAACACACCGGCCGGAAGACCGGCTTCGTCGAGGATCTCCGCAAAGACCGTCGCGTCGAGAGGTGCGATTTCGCTGGGCTTCAACACGATGGTGCAACCCGCCGCGATCGCGTAAAGGACTTTGCAGACGACTTGATTCAGCGGCCAATTCCATGGCGTGATGAGTCCGACAACGCCGATGGGTTCCTTGATGATTCGGGTGCTACCGACCTGCTCCTCGAATGAGTACGACTTCAATACGTCGATGACAGTTTCGGTGTGCGCGATACAGGACGTGACCTGTGCTTCATTGGCGAAGGTGATGGGGCAACCCATCTCGCGGGAGATCAATGAGGCAATCTCTCCGTGGCGGCGACGAAGGATCGGCAGTACACGCTCGAAGAAAGCGACCCTCTCAGCAGTCGATGTTTGTGAATAGCTAGCGAAGGCATTACGAGCCGCCTTTACGGCACGATCGACATCGACTTGCGTTCCCATCGAGATGTAGGCGGTCGGTTCTTCTGTAGCCGGATTGATGACGGCCGCTTTGCGCGGTTCGACGGGGTCGACCCACTGACCGGCGATGTAAAACTTCAAGAAATTATCCATGGTTGTCTCGTGAGCAATCGGAACTGGACAAGAAAGTCTGCGCCTCCCGGAGCATCAAGGATGCGAAGCGAATGTCGAGAGCAGGCGGTCGACCCGACGCAGGCGGCAGGCATTGTGCGGTACCTCCAAGAACTGCATATCAAACGCGCGATCGCGACGCCCGTGGGACGGACTTTTCCCGCGTAGCGCGCCCGTGCGTGGGCTGATCGTTCCCGATCCACCTGCAATATACCGCATAGTCAGATTTTCGTGCTAGCTGTTCAAATTTAGCGCGGGGCGGGCTGACAGTCGGCTATCCGGTTCAATGCATTGCGCCGAGTCATCTAGGGAAATCCCTATCAGTGGCATTCCTAGGGGCGGCATGCATCGAGACCATTCTTGTTGTTCCCAAAAAAATTATACTCAATGGTCTTTTTTACAGTACCATTGGTCTAAACACTATCCGCGTCGTTGTTGCTATGAACATGAAAGACTCTAAATTGGACGACCAGAGCTTCGACTACATCGTCATCGGCGCTGGATCTGCCGGTTGCGTTGTTGCGTCACGGCTGTCTGAGGATCGTTCGATCACCGTCCTCCTCGTCGAAGCCGGACCGGAAGACAAAAGCTGGACCATCGACATGCCACTTGCTGTCGAAAGCCTTGTTTCCGGCAACGAGTTCAACTGGCAGTACATGAGTGAGCCGGAAAAGTATTTATTCGGGCGGCAGGTCGACCATCCGCGAGGTAAGGTCCTTGGTGGCTCGTCGTCGATCAACGGGATGGTGTACACCCGTGGCAATGCACTGGACTACGATGGCTGGGAACAAACCTACGGTTGCACCGGCTGGAGCTACGCAGATGTTCTGCCGTACTTCAAGCGATCCGAAACATTTCACGGAGAGGGCAACGATTATCGAGGCCGTCACGGCCCGTTGCGAGTCAGCCGCCCCGATGTGGGGAAGGACCCGCTCCAAGCGGCTTTCATGGAAGCGGGAAAACAGGCTGGCTACCCGACCACCGACGATTCCAATGCCTATCAGCATGAGGGTTTTCACCCCAGCGAATGTACGATTTTCGGTGGGCGCCGCTGGAGCGCGGCGCGTGCGTACCTTTCGCCAGACGTGCGGCGCCGCGCCAACCTCACGATCAGCACAAATACGCTCGCCGAGCAGATTGTTTTCGCGGGCAAGCGCGCAACAGGTCTTCGGGTTCGTAAAAATGGCCAAAGCAGCGTGATTTCTGCCCGGAGGGAAGTGATTTTGTGTTCGGGTTCGATTGGCTCCGCGCAACTCTTGCAACTCTCGGGCGTGGGACCTAGCGACGTGCTGCGCGCCGCCAACGTCGAAGCGGTGCATGAACTGCGAGGTGTCGGGGCAAACCTTCAGGACCATCCGGATATCACATTGCAAGTCGAATGCCGCCAGCCGCTCGGTCTTGCCCCATTTACGAAGTTCCCTCGCAAGCACCTTGCCGGCGCGCAATGGTTTCTGACGAAGACGGGGGTAGCGGCGAGCAATCAGTTCGAGGCCGCAGCCTACATACGAACGAAGGCGGGCGTTTGCTACCCCGATTTGAAGCTGGAGTTCTTGGGCTTGGCGTTTCAACCGGATACCTTTGCGCCATACCCTGGATACAGCTTCCAAATTCATATGACGTTGATGCGCGCGCAGAGCAGGGGAAGCCTTGCGATCAAAACCAATCGCGCGACCGACAAGCCATGCCTTAAATTCAACTATCTCGAGGCAGAGGCCGATCGCGAAAGCTTCAGAAATGCGTTGCGTCTTACGCGTGAAATTGTCGCGCAAAGTGCATTCGATCCCTATCGCGGAAAAGAATTGGCCCCGGGAAAGGACGTCCAAACGGACGAACAGATCGATGCCTGGGTCTCCTCTCGTGTTGGGACTGCATACCATCCATCAGGGACTTGTCGCATGGGCTCTGCAGCAGATGATGATGCAGTGGTCGCACCCAATTTAAAGGTGCGGGGTATGGAAAACATCAGAGTTGCCGACGCGTCGATCATGCCCCTCGTCGTCGCGGCCAATACGAATGCGCCTTGCATCATGATTGGTGAGATGGCTTCGGATCTTATTCGAGGCCGGAAGCTGGCGCCGGAGCGCCGGCCTCATTATGTCGCGGAAGATTGGATGACGTCGCAGCGGTAGTAGTTCAGCGACGCCCACATGAGTTTAGGAAACGCTTTTTGTTGTCCCAAGCGTAATCAACAGTAGAAAGAGGGAACAATGAATTATTCAGTGTCTGTACCAGCAATTCCTGATGTCATGCGTGCCGTGCTGCTCACCGGCTATGGTGGGATCGATCAGCTGCAATTTCGGGAGGATGTGCGGGTACCGCGCCCCAAGAGAGGGGAGGTGCTGATCAAGGTCGGCGCATGTGGTATCAACAATACCGACATCAATCTTCGCACACAGTGGTACCACCGCGCAGCAGGCACAACCCTCACCGAAGAGGTCGGTCTTCGCGGGGTTCAGGGCATCATGGATAAGCAAGAGGAAGCGGCCGCCACCTGGAAGCAGGAGGCGGTCGTGTTCCCTCGCATCCAGGGTGCCGCGATTGCAGGGCGGATTGTGGCTGTCGGAGATGCCGCGATTGCCGGCCGTGTCGGCGAGCGCGTGATTGTCGATCCGCAGGTGCGTGATTTGTCTTTGCCCGAGCGAGCACAGCTCGTTGAATACATCGGAGGCGAGCGCGACGGCGGATTCGCTGAATATGTTACCGTACCCGCAGAGAACGCGTATGCGGTTACGTCATCGCTTAGCGACGCCGAACTTGCCACATTCCCGACTTCGTATGACACCGCTGAAGAGATGTTGGAGCGGGCGCGACTTTCGGAAGGTGAAACGGTCGTTGTCACCGGGGCATCGGGCGGTGTAGGCACGGCGCTAGTGCAACTCGCGTTGATCCGGAAGGCGCGAGTGATCGCGATTGCCGGTCAGTCCAAGGAAGATCGGGTCCGAGCACTAGGCGTGCATGCCTTTGTTCCTCGAGAGTCCGAGAGCATCAAAGAGGCCGTGGAGAAAATTGTCGGCGCCAACGGCATAGACGTGGTCGCAGACGTCGTTGGCGGACAAGCATTTGGCGATTTTCTGAAGGTGCTGCGCCGCGGCGGTCGGTATACGACCGGTGGTGCGATCGGCGGCCCAGTTCAGCCGATGGATCTTCGAGATCTTATCTATAAGGATCTCGAAATGTATGGGATAACTTGCCCGACTCCGGCGACGTTTGCGAGAGTGATCGCGCATGTGTCATCGGGTAAGCTGCGCCCGCTGCTCGACAAAGCTTACCCGCTTGAGCAACTTGCTCAGGCGCAGGCAGATTTCGTCAAGCGCACGCACGTCGGAAAATTTGTTATCGAACCCGCTGCTCGCTAGAGCAACTTCGCCGGAAGCAACCAGCGTCCGTTCTGTGAGTTTCGCCGGCGTCCGGCGCTGCATACGAGACCGTTTGGCACTGGTTGCTCTGCCGGTTGACCTCTTGTACCACAAAGTATATTTTACATACTTAATGGTCAGTAGTCGCCGACATCGAACTGAGGCAAGCAATGCATGTTCGAGACTGCGTAGCCGCGGACGGTGGTGTCCGA
>NZ_JANKOG010000052.1:0-18995 GCF_024656005.1 Burkholderia sp. SCN-KJ | reverse complement strand
ACTGGCGAAGGAAGGCGCGAAGCACAACGTGCGCTCGCACGTCGTATGTCCGGGCTTCGTGCGCACGCCGCTGGTCGACAAGCAGATTCCGGAGCAGGCGAAGGAGCTAGGCATCAGCGAAGAGGAAGTGGTGAAGAAGGTGATGCTCGGCAACACGGTCGACGGCGTGTTCACGACGGTTCAGGACGTCGCGCAGACGGTGCTGTTCCTGTCGGCGTTCCCGAGCGCCGCGCTCACGGGCCAGTCGGTCGTCGTCAGCCACGGCTGGTTCATGCAGTGACGGGCTCCGGCACGGGCGGCCGCGCTGCGCGCCGCTTGTGCTGCAGCGAGCATTCGCTGACAGTAGAACGGCATGAAAAAACGCGCTCCGGGGAGCGCGTTTTTTGTTTCGGCAGAGCGGGCTGCCGCCCGCTGGCGCCGGCTTACTTCAGGACCGCTGCGACTGCGGTGGCGACCGCGTCGAGATTGCGCGTGTTCAGTGCTGCAACGCAGATCCGGCCGGTGCCGACTGCGTAGATGCCGAACTCTTCGCGCAGGCGATCGACTTGCGCCGAGGTCAGGCCCGAATACGAGAACATCCCGCGCTGCGCGTTGATGAAGCTGAAGTCGCGATCGACGCCGCTCGCCTTCAGGCGCTCGACGAGACCGTTGCGCATCGCGCGGATGCGGTCGCGCATTTCGCCGAGTTCCTGCACCCACGCAGCATGCAGTTCCGGCGACGCGAGCACGGCTGCGACGACGGCGCCGCCATGGGTCGGCGGGTTCGAGTAGTTCGTGCGGATCACGCGCTTCAGTTGCGACAGCACGCGCGTCGCTTCGTCCTTGCTCGACGTGATGATCGACAGCGCGCCGACGCGCTCGCCGTACAGCGAGAACGACTTCGAGAACGACGACGACACGAACGCGTTCAGGTCAGCCGCGGCGAACAGACGAACGGCGGCGGCATCGGCCTCGATGTTCTCGCCGAAGCCCTGGTAAGCGATGTCGAGGAACGGCACGAGGTTGCGCGCCTTGACGACGTCGACCACCTGCTGCCATTGCGCTTCGGTCAGGTCCACGCCGGTCGGGTTGTGGCAGCACGCGTGCAGCACGACGATCGTGCCGGCTGCATAGCTGTTCAGCGCCGACAGCATGCCTTCGAAGTTCACGCCGTTGGTTGCTGCGTCGTAGTACGGGTACGCGACGACTTCGAAGCCGGCCGCTTCGAACAGCGCGCGGTGGTTTTCCCAGCTCGGGTCGCTGATCGCCACTTTCACGTTCGGGTTCACGGTGCGCAGGAAATCGGCGCCGATCTTCAATGCGCCCGTGCCGCCCAGTGCCTGCGCCGTGACCACACGGCCTGCGGCGATCAGCGGCGAATCGTTGCCGAGCAGCAGCTTCTGCACCGCTGCGTCGTACGCGGCGATCCCGTCGATCGGCAGGTAGCCGCGCGGCAGGCCGGCGTCGACACGCGCCTTTTCCGCTTCGCGAACGGCGCGCAGCAGCGGAATCTTGCCTTCTTCGTTCGTGTACACACCGACGCCGAGGTTGACCTTGGTCGGACGCGTATCGGCGTTGAAGGCTTCGTTCAGGCCCAGGATCGGGTCGCGGGGAGCAAGCTGGACAGCGGAGAAGAGCGACATGATGATTCGGCAGTAGTGAAAAGAGGGTCAGGCTTTCAGCCGGCGGGGCGGGCGCAGCGGACCGCGCGCCAACGGGCACGGCGCCGGAAAGCGCAGCAGCCTGACATTGTAGCGAATTCACGCTGCCGGAGGCGGCGATTGCGCGCCGAATTGCGATTTCGGACCGCCGCCGCGCGTCAGGAGCCGTCAGCGGTCCGCAACGCCGCGAAGCGCTAGAATAGTTTTTTTGCCCTCGCTCCGGCCGCACTCCATGTCCGAACATCACGCCGAAGTCGGCGACGCGCTCGACGAATCGAAATTCGTGACCTTCGAAGGGTCGCCGTTCCAGTTGTACCAGCCATACCCGCCCGCAGGCGACCAGCCGACCGCGATCGAAACGCTCGTCGAAGGTGTCGGCGACGGCCTCGCATTCCAGACGCTGCTCGGCGTGACGGGTTCTGGCAAGACCTTCACGATGGCCAACACGATCGCGCGGCTCGGCCGCCCGGCCATCGTGTTCGCGCCGAACAAGACGCTTGCGGCGCAGCTCTACGCGGAGTTCCGCGAGTTCTTCCCGCGCAACGCGGTCGAGTACTTCGTGTCGTACTACGACTATTACCAGCCGGAAGCGTACGTGCCGCAGCGCGACCTGTTCATCGAGAAGGATTCGTCGATCAACGAGCACATCGAGCAGATGCGGCTGTCGGCGACGAAGAGCCTGATGGAGCGCCGCGACGTGGTGATCGTCGCGACGGTGTCGGCGATCTACGGTATCGGCAATCCGTCCGAATACCACCAGATGATCCTGACGCTGCGCACCGGCGACAAGCTCGGCCAGCGCGACGTGATCGCGCGGCTGATCGCGATGCAGTATTCGCGCAACGAACAGGACTTCCAGCGCGGCACGTTCCGTGTGCGCGGCGACACGATCGACATCTTCCCGGCCGAGCATGCGGAGCTGGCCGTGCGCGTCGAGCTGTTCGACGACGAGGTCGAGACGCTGCAGCTGTTCGACCCGCTGACCGGGCGCGTGCGGCAGAAGATCCCGCGCTTCACCGTGTATCCGTCGTCGCACTACGTGACGCCGCGCGACACCGTGATGCGGGCGGTCGAGACGATCAAGGACGAATTGCGCGAGCGCCTCGAGTTCTTCCACCGCGACGGCAAGCTCGTCGAGGCGCAGCGCCTCGAGCAGCGCACGCGTTTCGACCTCGAGATGCTGCAGGAACTCGGCTTCTGCAAGGGCATCGAGAACTACTCGCGGCACTTCTCGGGCGCCGCGCCCGGCGAGCCGCCGCCGACGCTCGTCGACTACCTGCCGCCCGATGCACTGATGCTGCTCGACGAATCGCACGTGCTGATCGGCCAGCTGAACGGCATGTACAACGGCGACCGCGCGCGTAAGGAAAACCTCGTGAACTACGGTTTCCGGCTGCCGTCGGCGCTGGACAACCGGCCGCTGAAGTTCCCCGAGTTCGAGCGCAAGATGCGCCAGGTGGTGTTCGTGTCGGCGACGCCGGCCGACTACGAGCAGCGCGTGACGGGGCAGGTGGCCGAGCAGGTGGTGCGGCCGACCGGGCTCGTCGATCCGGAAATCGAAGTGCGCCCGGCAAGCTCGCAAGTCGACGACGTGCTGACCGAGATCAACGCGCGCGTGAATGCCGGCGAGCGCGTGCTGATCACCGTGCTCACGAAGCGGATGGCCGAGCAACTCACCGAGTTCCTGGCCGACCACGGCGTCAAGGTGCGCTACCTGCACAGCGACATCGACACGGTGGAGCGGGTCGAGATCATCCGCGACCTGCGGCTCGGCACGTTCGACGTGCTGGTCGGGATCAACCTGCTGCGCGAGGGCCTCGACATCCCGGAAGTGTCGCTGGTCGCGATTCTCGATGCCGATAAGGAAGGCTTCCTGCGCGCCGAACGCTCGCTGATCCAGACGATCGGCCGCGCGGCGCGCAATGTGAACGGCAAGGCGATCCTCTATGCCGACAACATGACCGAGTCGATGAAGCGCGCGATCGGCGAGACCGAGCGGCGCCGCGCGAAGCAGATCGCGCACAACGAGAAGATGGGCATCACGCCGCGCGGCGTCGTGAAGCGTATCAAGGACATCATCGACGGCGTCTACAACGCCGACGAAGCGCGCGCCGAGCTGAAGGAAGCGCAGCAACGCGCGAAGTTCGAGGACATGTCGGAAAAGCAGATCTCGAAAGAGATCAAGCGTCTCGAAAAGCAGATGGCCGACTACGCGAAGAACCTCGAGTTCGAAAAGGCCGCGGCGACGCGCGACCAGCTTGCGCTGCTGCGTGAACGCGTGTTCGGCGCGAACGTGGGCGACCACGTCAACGGCGGCCGGTAAACCTTTCCAAACGTCACAGAAACCTTCTGGTAACACCGTTGTAAGCCTTGTCGGATCAGGGGTTTACGCGGTGTCTCGTTTGTTCCGGAGCCGGTTCGGTGCTAAACTTCGCAAGTATTGAGAATAGTTCGCATTAACGTTATTCGTTGCGTTAGTGTTTCCAGCGCGCGGTCCCGACCGGAGGCGCGCAAGTCACCAGACAAATAACAAGGAGTGTCCATGTTGGGTTCTTCGTTCATCCGCACGTCGGTTGCGGTAGCGGCGGCGCTTGCCGCGATGTCGGCAACGGCAGCCGAATATCCGATCGGCAAGCAGCAGATCCAGGGCGGCATGGAAATCGGCGCGGTGTACCTGCAGCCGATCACGATGGATCCGGAAGGGATGATGCGCAAGGCGTCGGATTCGGACATCCACCTCGAGGCGGACATCCACGCGGTCAAGAACAACCCGACGGGTTTCGCGGAAGGCGACTGGATGCCGTACCTGCAGGTCACGTACAAGCTGACGAAGCAGGGCGACACGAAGTGGAAGGCTGAAGGCGACCTGATGGGCATGGTTGCGAGCGACGGCCCGCACTACGGCGACAACGTGAAGCTGGCCGGCCCGGGCAAGTACCACCTGACGATGACCGTCAAGCCGCCGATGCAGTCGGGCCACATGGCGTTCGGCCGTCACGTCGACAAGGAAACGGGCGTGGGCGCGTGGTTCAAGCCCATCACCCTCGAATACGACTTCCCGTTCGCCGGCATCGGCAAGAAGGGCGGGTACTGATCGGTGGCATCACGGACGGCGCGCTTCGGCGCGCCGTCGGCGTAGAGAACCCAGAATGAAACTTCCCCAGAAAATCGTCGCCGCAGCCGCCGCGCTGTGGCTCGCCGGCGCGGCGCATGCCGCCGATCTGCCGACGTTCAAGCTCGAGATGACGGACGGCAAGCTGAATCCTGCCCGTATCGAAGTGCCGGCCGGCCAGCGCTTCAAGATCGAGATCCGGAATACCGGCAAGGGCGCCGCCGAATTCGAGAGCGTGCAGCTGCGCAAGGAAAAGGTGCTTGCGCCGGGCGCCGATTCGTTCGTGGTCGTCGCCCCGCTGTCGCCGGGCGAATACAAGTTTTTCGACGATTTCCACCAGCAGGCACAGGGCGTGATCGTCGCGAAGTAATGCGTTTTATCTGCGTGCGGGCGTACGCGTGCCTTGCCCCGCGCGTCAGGAGGATTCAATGGGTCAGATCTTGTTCATCGTCTGGCGGGAGAGCGTCGAAGCGCTGCTCGTCGTCGGCATCCTCTATGCATGGCTGAAGAACGGCGACGACGACGCGCGCCGCGGCCTGCCCTTTCTCTGGACGGGCGTGGCAGTCGGCCTGCTGATGGCCGTCGGTCTCGGCGCTGCGCTCGTCGGCTTCACCGAAGTGCTGTCCGGCGACGCGCAGGACTATTTCCAGACCGCGATGGTACTGATCGCGTGCGTGCTGATCGTGCAGATGGTGCTGTGGATGCGCCGGCACGGCCGCACGCTGAAGCGCGACATGGAGCAGTCGCTGCAGCAGAGCACGCGCGATTCGAACTGGTGGGGCGTCGCCGTGCTGGTCGCGCTCGCGATCGCACGCGAAGGCAGCGAGACGGTGATCTTCCTGTACGGCCTCGGTTTCGGCCAGTCGGGGCACGTGGACGGCGGCCAGATGCTCGCGGTCGTGATCGGCCTCGGCCTCGCGCTCCTCACGTTCTATCTGCTGCAGCTCGGCGGCAAGTACTTCTCGTGGCGGCATTTCTTCCGTGTCACCGAAGTGATGCTGCTGTTCCTCGGCGCGGGCCTGTTCCAGACCGGCGTCGACAAGCTGATCGACAAGGAAATCCTGCCGCTCGGCATTTCGCAGCTGTGGGACACGTCGGGGATCCTCGATGATTCCGGCACGTTCGGTTCGCTCGTCGCGACGCTGACCGGCTATCGCGCGCATCCGGCGCTGACCAACCTGATCGCCTATGCGGTGTACTGGGCGGTGGTCTGGCTGCTGATGAAGCGCGCGAGCCGTCGTCCGGCCGTTCCCGCAGGCCGCGCGGCATGAGTGTCGTCGCAGCAGCCAAGCCGGGCTGGCTCGCGCAGGCCGGCCAGTGGATGCAGCGCCACGGCGCGGTGATCCGCGGCATCCAGTGGGTCGTCGTCGGCGTCTACGCATTCCTGATCATCGTGCCGGCGGTGTTGCCGCTGCCGGACGATTCCGCGCACCTCTGGAACAATCTCACGCTGATCGCGCAGTTCGTGTTCTGGGGCATCTGGTGGCCGTTCGTGCTGCTGTCGATGGTGATGCTCGGCCGCGTCTGGTGCGGCGTGCTGTGCCCGGAAGGCGCGCTGACCGAATATGCGAGCAAGTTCGGCCGCGGCGGCGCGATTCCGCGCTGGATGCGGTGGGGCGGCTGGCCGTTCGTCGCGTTCGGGCTCACGACGATCTACGGGCAGATGGTGAGCGTGTACCAGTACCCGCTCGCGGTGCTGTTCGTGCTCGGCGGCTCGACCGTCGGCGCGATCGTGGTCGGCGTGCTGTACGGCCGCGAGAAGCGTGTGTGGTGCAAGTATCTGTGCCCGGTCAATGGCGTGTTCGGGCTGCTCGCGCGGCTCGCGCCGATGCGCTACAAGGTCGACGAGGATGCGTGGCGCCGCTCGTACAAGAACGGCGAGCACGGGCATCGCGTGATTCCGATCAATTGCGCGCCGCTCGTGCCGTTGCGCAACATGAAGGGCGCCGCCGCCTGCCACATGTGCGGCCGCTGCAGCGGGCACCGCGACGCAATTGAGCTGTCGTGGCGCTCGCCGTCCGACGAGGTCGTGAACCTCGGCGCGCAGCAGGCGAGCCCGTGGGACACGGCGCTGATCCTGTACGGCCTGCTCGGCGTCGCGATCGGTGCGTTCCACTGGACCGTGAGCCCGTGGTTCGTGCAGATCAAGCAATGGCTCGCGGGCTGGCTGATCGATCACGACATCACGTGGCCGCTCGAGACCAATGCGCCGTGGTTCCTGCTCACGCACTATCCGGATCGCAACGACGTGTTCTCGTGGCTCGACGGCGGGCTGATCGTCAGCTACATCGTCGGCACGGGGCTCGTGTACGGCACCGCGCTGCTCGTGCTGCTGGCTGGCGCGACGCTGATGCTCGGACGCTTCGATCGCACGCGTCTCCATCATCTCGCGCAGGCGCTGATCCCGATCGCAGGTGCCGGCGTGTTCCTCGGGCTGTCGGCGACGACGCTGTCGCTGCTGCGGGCCGAGCACGTGCCGCTCGGCTGGGCGACCGACGTGCGCATCGCGATTCTGGTCGGTGCGAACGCGTGGAGCGCCTGGCTCGCATGGAAAGTGACCGGGCGCTATGCGGCATGGCCGCGCCGGCTGGCTGCATTCGCGTGGTTCGCGGCAGGCCTGGCCGTGGTCGACAGCGCATGGTGGCTGATGTTCTGGGGTTTCTGATGCGGGATTGAAGGCCTTGCGGCCGGGTTCCGGCGCAACGGGAGGAGGTGATCCCGCTGCGGGGCTCCGGACGCATCGAAGCCGCAGCGCCGACCACCGCGATGCTTTTTCCTTTGCATCCGGACGCCCAAACAAAAAAGCGACACGTCCTTCGACGTGTCGCTTTTTTTCTGCCTTGTGCGAGAACCAAAAAAGTGGCTTGGCTTGCTGCAACGGCTGCTTGAGTGTGTTTGCACGAAGGGGTCTAGATCTCGCGTGCAAGCCGTTACGCTGGCTACTGCCCAACACCTCTCAGGGAGGTGGTCCCCACAATACTCGGTCGTTACTTCGTCAGGATCAGTTTGCCGAGCCGCGTGGCACGCAACTGATACGTTTCTCCGTTATGCGCAATGCTGATGTGGCTGTGGCCTTGCAGCAGCGCATCGCTGCTGAGGGTCCGGGTGCCGGCATCGCGGCTGGCGACGGGTTTCGCCGGCGTCGTGACCGCCGCCGTCTTCTGACGGTTGGCGCTTGCGGTGCCGGTCGGGCGGCGCAAGCTCAGCGTGTTCGGGCGCGTGGTGTCGGTCATTCGGTTGATCGGTGACTGTCGATACGATGAAATGAATTCTAAATGATAACTATTCCCATTTACAAAAACTCTTTATCGATCGATATGACGAATTCGATAGCCTGAGTCGAATGGGCGGCCCGCAGGCCGCCGCCGATGTCAGTGAAGCGGGTCGGGGTCCTTGCGCCCCTGAGCGTATTCGCGAATCAGGCGCACGGTGTCGATGTCCGACGTGCGATACGCTTCCTTGACGATGCCGTGCGTCTGGCGCGCTTCCTCGCTGTCGTCCGTGACGGTCAGCGTCGTGCGGTATTCGAAGCGCAGGAACAGCTCGTGGTCGTCGCGCTCCTCGATCGTCATCGTCAGCGAGCCGCCGATTTCGCCGCCGGCCGCGTGGATGTCGTAGCGCACTTGCTGGTTCGGGGTGAACGTCACGCGGTCGCGCACGGTCGCATGCCCGTAGTGCAGTTCGCGTTCGAGCGTCGTGTCCGTCCGTTCGTGGACGACACAGCTGTCGAGGCCGATCACGAACAGCTGCGGCTGTTCGGCGCGCAGTACGAGGCCTTCCCAGAGCTGGTCGCGGGTCAGGGACGGCACGGCCGGATCGTCGGAGTTGATCTGGATCAGATGTTCGAAGTTCACGGGGGCGGGTTCCTTCTGGTGGCGGGCAGCCACATGGTTCAAGAAGTCATTGTGACGCAAAACGAGCGGTTTCGCGGCACCTGCGCCCCCGATCGGACGTCACGCTTCGATGCGACCCATGCGGCCGGTCTGGTAGTCGACGACGGCCTGCCGGATCTCTTCCTCGGTATTCATCACGAACGGGCCGTAGCGGACGATCGGCTCGTTGAGCGGCACGCCGCCGATCAGCAGCAGGTCGAGCGGCGTATCGCCGGCCTCGAACGTCACCGCATCGCCATCGTCACCGTAGACGACCATGTGCCGTGCGTCGACGGGCTGCCTGTCGGGCCCGTAGCGGCCCGCTCCGTCGAGCGGGTAGGCGAACACGCGATACCCTGCCGGCACCGGCTGCGTGACCGTTGCGCCCGGTTGCAGCGTGAAATGCTGGTAGAGGATCGGCGTGCGCGTCTCGATTGCCGCACGCACACCGAACGCTTCGCCGGCGATCACGCGGACCTGCGCGCGGCCGTCCGGCGACGTCGCGCTCGGGATGCGGCCGGCCGAGATCTCCTGGTAGCGCGGTGCGATCAGCTTGTCGCGGCGCGGCAGGTTGACCCACAGCTGGAAGCCGTGCGAGCGTCCGCCGGCCCGAGCGAACTCGGGATCCGGCATTTCGCTGTGCACGACGCCCGCGCCGGCCGTCATCCACTGCACGTCGCCGGGCCCGAGCGTGCCGGCATGGCCGGCCGAATCGCGATGACGAAAACGCCCGTCGAGCACGTAGGTGACGGTCTCGAAGCCGCGATGCGGATGGTCGGGCGCGCCCTTGGCTTCGCCAGGGGCATAGTCGACGGGGCCCATTTCATCGAGCAGCAGGAACGGATCGAAATCCATCAGCAGCCGGGTCGGGAACGGGCGGTGAACCACGAAGCCGCCGCCTTCGGTCGTGCGAAGCGCGGGGTACGTGCGGTCAAGCGAGCGAGCGGTCGTCATGCAAAAGCCCTCGATAACATCGGAATAGCGTCATTTTTGAAACATAGCGCTATTATATTGGGCGTTTTACCGGCCGATTTGCGGCGGTTCGCAATGGATTGTTCTGAAATTGGAACGATGACATGAACATCGATGCACACAACCTGAACGACCTCATGTACTTTTCGCAGGTCGTCGAACACGGCGGTTTCTCGGCGGCGGAACGCGTGCTGGGCATCTCGAAATCACGCCTGTCGCGACGCCTGACCGAACTCGAGGCGGCGCTCGGCGTGCGCCTGCTGCAGCGCTCGACGCGCAAGCTCGCGCTGACCGAGGCGGGGGAGTTGTTCTACCAGCATTGCCAGGCGATGCTCGCCGAGGCCCAGGCCGCGATGAACGCCGTGCAGCAGCTGCGCGCGTCGCCGCGCGGCTCGGTGCGCGTGAGCGTCCCCGTCACGCTGTCGCAGACGATGCTGTCGCGCATCCTTCCCGAATTCCTGCACCGCTATCCCGAGGTGAAGGTGCACATCCGCGTGACCAACCGCGTGATCGACCTGTTCGAGGATTCGATCGACGTCGCGTTGCGCGTGCGCTCGGAGCCGCCGCAGAACGCGAACATCGTCGTGCGGCCGCTGTGGCGGACCGAGCAGATGCTGGTCGGCGCGCCGAGCCTGCTGAACCAGAATGCGCCGCCGCTCGTGCCGGACGATCTGGCCCATTTCGAGACGCTCGATACGCCGAGCGTCGACGGGCGGCACGTGTTCAGCCTGATCGCACCGGATGGCACGCGTCATTTGCACGAGCACGATCCGCGGCTCGTGACGGCCGACCTGATGACGATCCGCGAGGCCGTGCTCGACGGCCTCGGCATCGCGGCGCTGCCTGAGATGATGTACGGCAATGCATTGCGCGCGGGGCAGTTGTCGCCGGTGATGCCGGGCTGGACGCTGCCGGTGCCGCAGCTCTACGCGGTATTCGTGTCGCGGCAGGGGATGCCGCCCGCGGTGCGCGCGTTCGTCGACTATCTGGTCGAGAAGCTCGACCACGGCGAATACAAGCAGCCGGGCTGCCCCGAGCGCGCGAAGAAGGATGCGGCGGCGGCCGATGCTTCGGCCACCTGAATGCAAGATGCGCGTCGTGGCAAATTTGTTTTGTCATTGAAGCGCCGCCTGCAATCGCAAGTTTCAATCGCCGGGACCTTGAATGCATTCGCAGGCAGGCCTATATTGAAATCCCATTTCGCGAAGGAAGTTCTGAGCGGAATCAGGTGGCCGCATATATTGCGAGCCAGATAGGGCAGAACGCGCAGTCCGTGAAGACCACGGTAGCCGCATTTGCGTTGCTCGAGGCGCAACCGATACCGCCGAAGAGCCCGCCGCCCGAAGGCGCCCGCGTGCGCATGAAAAAAGGCCTTCATCTGGCGATGAAGGCCTTTTACTTTGTGCGCTGCCGGCGAGGTGCGGCCGGCTAGGTGCGGCCGGCCAAGCGACCGACCGTCGCGTAGCGAAACGCGCGTGCGTTACTTCGCCTTCGCGCTCGGCTCCGTCACGAAGCCGAGCTTCGTCAGGCCGCCGGCCTGCGCATCGGACATCACTTCGGCCACACGTTCATAGGCAACCTTGCGATCGGCACGCAGGTGCAACTCCGGTTGCGGCTGATGCTGTGCCGCTTCCGCGATGTGCGCCTGCAGTTGCTCGCGCGTGACCGTCTGTTCGTTCCACAGGATCGTACCGTTGCCCTGGATCGCGACGTCGACGGTCTGCGGCTTTTCGTCGACGGGCTGGCTGCTCGCGTGCGGCAGGTCGATCTTCACCGCATGCTGCATCGCCGGGATCGTCACGAGGAAAATAATCAGGAGTACGAGCATGACGTCGACGAGCGGCGTCATGTTGATCTCGCTCATCACGCCATCGTCGTCGTCATCGCTGAAGCCGGTGTTCATTGCCATGGTTCACCCCGTCTCAGCTGGCGCGCGAAGCAAGGCGCAGGCCGTCGCGGGGCGACGACGATGCGAGGCGCGCACCCGTCACGAAGTACGCGTGCAGACCGTGCGCGAAGCGGCGCAGCTTGCTGACGACACCCTTGTTCGCGCGGGTCAGTGCGTTGTAGCCGAGCACCGCGGGAATCGCGACGAACAGGCCGAAGGCCGTCATGATCAGCGACTCGCCGACCGGGCCTGCGACCTGGTCGATCGACGTCTGGCCGGTTGCGCCGATCACCAGCAGCGCGTGGTAGATGCCCCAGACCGTGCCGAACAGGCCGACGAACGGCGCCGTGCTGCCGATCGACGCGAGAATCGCGAGACCGGCCTGCATGCGCGAGATGCCTTCGTCCATCGTGTCCTTCAGGCAGCGCGTGACCCAGTCCGACACGTCCATGCGGTCGTGCAGGTGCGGTTGCGTCTGATGGTGGTGATCGGCGGCTTCCTTGCCCGACAACGCGAGCGCGAGGAACGGGTTGTCGCTCGGCGTCGATGCGGCGAGGCCGAGCTTCTTGATGCCGTCGTCGAAATCGTCCGAATGCCAGAACGCCTGCTCGGCATTCTTCGTGAGACGGTTCAGGCGAACCACGTTCCAGCCCTTGACGATGATCACGATCCACGACAGGACCGACATCACGAGCAGCGTGATCGCGATGGCGCGCGTGACGAAATCACCTTGCGCCCAGACGTGCGCGATACCGTAGCTTTGCATTTTTGTTTCCTTTGAATCTTCCGAATGAGGCGGGTTAATCGTCGAGCGTGAAGTTGAAGGGCAGCGTATGGGCGGCGCGAATCGCCTGCCCGTTCTCGATGTACGGCGGACAGGTGCTGGCGCGCGTCGCATCGAGCGCGGCTTCGTCGAGACGCGGGTAGCCGCTGCTCTTCTGCAACTGGACGCTTTCGATCTTGCCCGTCACGCCGATGATGAAGTGAACATAAGCCGTGCCCGTTTCGCCGCGGCGGCGCGACATCGACGGATAGGTGGGCTTCACGAAATTGCAGCTGAGTGCCGATACGTTCTTCGGCGCGCTGACCTGCATCGTCTCGCGAGCCGGGCCGGGTGCGGCGGCGGGCGCAGCAGGAGCAGGTGCGGCGGGAGCGGGTGTCGGATCGGCAGCCGCTGGCGCGGGCGTCGGCGACGGGGATTGCGCGACCGGCTGAGGCGTCGGCTTGACCGCCTTCTGCACGGGCTTCGGCTCGACCTTGGGCTTCTCGCGCGGCACGGGCTTCGGCGGTGCGGGCTGCGCGGCCGATTGGACCGCGACCGGTTGAGCGGCAGGCGCAGGCGGAATGAGTTGCGCGGTGATCGACTGGACCTCGATCTCTTTCGGCGGCGGCGCGTTGCGATGGAGCCAGGCGGCCGCCAGCATGATCGCGTGTGCGGCAAGCACACCGACCGCGACGGTGATGACCCGGGGGTTCATACGTGGGGCAGCCGGCAGGACGCCGGCAGGAGCGGATTGCGAAGCCTGCATGTTAGCTTGAAAGGACGACGTCGCACCCGGGGCGCGGCGGGTGAATCGGTGTTACTTGCGGAAGATCAGCAGCGAGATGCACACGGTGGTCACAAATCCGATCAGCAATTCCATGACAGGCTCCTTGGCAGGTAAGCCGCTGGCTCGCGCGGAAGGTGGCTTGCTGACGGTCGGACATCGAATGCGGCTGCAGCCGCGTGCGTACGCTCGGCGCCGCTCAGGCGGCCTTGCGGTCGTAGAACGTGACCGGGATCGGGTGGGCGTGGTGCTCGACGCCGCACCGGCTCGCGCAGACGCCTTGCTCGGCCATGAGGTCGCGTACGGACTCCTCGCACTTGCCGCAGCACGTGGCCACGCCGAGCTCGAACTGGAGTTCATCGAAGGAACTCACGCCCTCGGCGAGGGACGCGCGAATCTTGCGATCGGAAACAGACTTGCACACGCAGACGATCATGATGAGTTGCGATAGCTAACGTTAATGCGAATTATTATCATTAAATTTGCGGACGTTGACAAGCCTGGGTTCGGCTTTTTTTAAGGTCATCGGACCCTTGAAATGGAGGGTGCGGCGCAGCCGCGGCGGGAGAGGGCGAACCGGCGGTGTGCCGGCCCGCGTCAGGCGGTCGCGCAGGCGCGCGCGTTCGGCGAGGAAATGGTGACGGATTCGACCGGCGCGTCGAGGCCGAGCAGCGACGACGCGAGTGCGCGCAGTTGCAGGCCGTCGCTCGTCGAGCAGAAGCGCGGCGGCGCGGCACGCGTGCCGGCCGGCGCGCGCAGGCCGCGTTCGTCGAGCACGCGCGTGAGCTGGCGGGCGATCGCGTCGCTCGTGTCGACGATCGTCAGGCGGTCGCCAACAAGGTCACGAATCGTTTCCGTGAAGAACGGGTAGTGCGTGCAGCCGAGCACCAGCGTATCGGCGCCGTCGTCGAGCATCGGCTGCAGGTAACGCTCGAGCAACGCACGCAACGCGGGCGAGTTCGTGTCGCCGCGTTCGATCGCTTCGACGAGCCCGTGGCCGGGCTGGCAGATGAAGCGGCGGCCGGCGCCGTAACGGTCGAGCAGCGCCTGGAAACGCGGGCTGTTCAGCGTCGACTGCGTGGCGAGCACCCCCGCGACGCCGGTCGACGAGAGTGCCGCGGCCGGCTTGATGCCCGGCTCGACCCCGACGAGCGGTATCGCGAGGCGTTCGCGGATGGCCGCGATCGCCCGCGCCGTTGCCGTGTTGCAGGCGATCACGAGCGCTTTCGCCCCTTCGCGGGCGAGCCACTCGCCGATGGCCAGCGTGCGCTCCGTAATGAACGCCTCGTCGCGCGGACCGTACGGTGCATGGTGCGAATCGGCGACGTAGACGAACGACTCGCCGGGCAGGTGCGCGCGCACGGCGCGCAGCACCGACAGGCCGCCGAGCCCGGAATCGAAGATGCCGACGGGGGCGGCGGGGTGGTTCGTCATCGTCATGGGGAAGGCGAGGTGGCGATCGAGGGGGGACGATTACTCGGGCGAACCCATCATCGTCTGCTGGTAGTTCTGCAGGCCGACCTTGCCGATCAGGTCGATCTGCGTTTCCAGCCAGTCGATGTGCTCTTCGGTGTCGTCGAGGATCTTTTCGAAGATCTCGCGCGACACGTAGTCACGCACCGATTCGCAGTAAGCGATCGCTTCCTTGCACGTCGACTGCGAGATCTGCTCGAGCTTCAGGTCGCACTTCAGGATCTCTTCGGTTTCCTCGCCGACCAGCAGCTTGTGCAGATCCTGCAGGTTCGGCAGGCCGTCGAGCATGAACACGCGCTCGATCAGCCAGTCGGCATGCTTCATTTCGCCGATCGATTCGTCGTATTCGTGCTTGCCGAGCTTGTCGAGGCCCCAGTGCTTGTACATGCGCGCATGCAGGAAGTACTGGTTGATCGCCGTGAGTTCGTTCTTCAGTTGGGCGTTCAGGTATTCGATGACTTTCTTGTCGCCTTGCATGGCTGTTCCTTGTTCAGTGAGGCTTCAGAAACCGAACGATAATCGCTCGAACGGGAAAAGCCAAGCCTCGGAGCCTTGCCGGGCCTGCCTTTTGCCGGGAATGAGAATCAGCGTCGAAGCACCGGCCGCGCACAATAATGAGAATGAGAAGTAAAAAGGCCGGATCGTCGTCCGGCCTTTCGTGCGAGTGCGCTTAAGCGGTTGCGACCGGGATCTTGCCGATCTTTGCCTGCCACTCCTTCGGACCGGTCTGGTGCACCGACGTGCCCGACGAGTCGACGGCCACCGTCACCGGCATGTCCTGCACGTCGAATTCGTAGATCGCTTCCATGCCGAGGTCTTCGAATGCGAGCACCTTCGCGCCGCGGATCGCCTTCGACACGAGGTAAGCGGCGCCGCCGACCGCCATCAGGTAGGCCGCCTTGTGCTTCTTGATCGCGTCGATCGCGACCGGGCCGCGTTCGGCCTTGCCGACCATCGAGATCAGGCCCGTCTGGGCGAGCATCGTCTCGGTGAACTTGTCCATCCGCGTGGCCGTCGTCGGACCTGCCGGGCCGACCACTTCGTCACGCACCGGATCGACCGGGCCGACGTAGTAGATCACGCGGTTCGTGAAGTCGACCGGCAGCGTCTCGCCCTTCGCCAGCATGTCGGCGATGCGCTTGTGCGCGGCGTCGCGGCCCGTGAGCATCTTGCCCGACAGCAGCAGCGTCTGGCCCGGCGTCCAGCTCGCGACTTCTTCCGGCGTCAGCGTGTTCAGGTCGACGCGCTTGCTGGTTTCCGTGTTCGGTTCCCACTGGACCTTCGGCCAGGCGTCGAGCGACGGCGCCTCGAGCTTCGCGGGGCCCGAGCCGTCGAGCACGAAGTGCGCGTGACGCGTCGCCGCGCAGTTCGGGATCAGCGCGACCGGCTTCGACGCCGCGTGCGTCGGTGCTGCCATGATCTTCACGTCGAGCACGGTCGCGAGGCCGCCGAGGCCCTGCGCGCCGATGCCGAGCGCGTTGACCTTCTCGTGCAGTTCGACGCGCAGTTCCTCGACCCAGTCCTTCGGGCCGCGCGCGATGATTTCCTGGATGTCGATCGGCTCCATCAGCGATTCCTTCGCCATCAGCATCGCCTTCTCGGCGGTGCCGCCGATGCCGATCCCGAGCATGCCCGGCGGGCACCAGCCCGCGCCCATCGTCGGGACCGTCTTCAGCACCCAGTCGACGATCGAATCGGACGGGTTCAGCATCACGAACTTCGACTTGTTCTCCGAGCCGCCGCCCTTCGCCGCGACCTGCACGTCGACCTTGTCGCCCGGCACGATCTCGTAGTGGATCACGGCTGGCGTGTTGTCCTTCGTGTTCTTGCGGGCGCCTTCCGGCGGATTGACGATCGACGCGCGCAGCACGTTGTCCGGGTGCGTGTAACCGCGGCGCACGCCTTCGTTGATCATGTCGGTGAGGCCCATCGTCGCGCCGTCCCAGCGCACATCCATGCCGACCTTCACGAAGATCGTGACGATGCCGGTGTCCTGGCAGATCGGGCGCTTGCCCTCCGCGCACATGCGGCTGTTCGTGAGGATCTGCGCGATCGCGTCCTTCGCGGCCGGGCTCTCTTCCAGCTCGTACGCGCGGCCGAGGGCCTGGATGTAGTCGAGCGGGTGGTAGTAGCTGATGTACTGCAGCGAATCCGCGATGCTCTGGATCAGGTCTTCCTGTTTGATGACGGTCATGGCTGAGACTCTGTGGGGACTGTGGGGAATACGTTTATGCGTTGACGGCAGGTTCGACCGATTTGCGGGACACGGCCGGCGCCGGCGCATGCGTCTCGTGGAAATGGGCCGGGTGCGTGTGGGTCGTCAGGCGGTCGACCCACGCCATCACGAGCGCCGACACGAGGAACGACACGTGGATGAGCACCTGCCACATGATCGCGTGCGTCGTGTGCTGATCCGGGTTGATGAAGGTCTTCAGCAGGTGGATCGACGAAATGCTGATCAGCGCCATCGACAGCTTGACCTTCAGCACGCCCGCGTTCACGTGGTCGAGCCATTCGGGCTCGTCGGGATGGCCCTCGATGCCGAGGCGCGACACGAACGTCTCGTAGCCGCCGACGATCACCATGATCAGCAGGTTCGAAATCATCACGACGTCGATCAGGCCGAGCACCGCCAGCATCACGCTGATCTCGTCGAGGCTGGTCGCGTGCGACAGCAGGTGCCAGACTTCCTTCAGGAACAGGAATACATAGACGGCCTGCGCGACGATCAGGCCCAGATAAAGCGGAACCTGGAGCCAGCGGCTCATGAAGATCAGCGCGGGCAGCGGGCGCAGGGGACGACGAGTGAAGCCGGGCGAATGCGGGGCAGACATGATGGTGGTACGGGCGCTGTGCGCAGGTATCGGGGGTAATCTTGAAAAGGCGCGCTATTGTAACGCGTCGGCCGGCGCGACTGCAGCGACGCGCCGGCGCTGCCGGGGACGGATCAGGATGCGGCGGCCGGCACGCGCTTCATGCGCAGGCTCGCGAGCACGATGCCGGTCACGACGCAGGCGAGCGCGATGCCGTGCGCGAGCGTCGGGCGTTCACCGAGGAACGCGATGCCGTACGCGGCGGCGGCGACCGGCAGCACCGCGCTGAACACGCCGGCGAGACTGCCCGGCACGTGCCGGATGCCCTTCATCCACAGCCAGAACGAGAAGATGCTGGCCGACAGCCCGTACCAGACGACGAGCGCCCACGTACCGGCCGGCACGCTCGCGTAATCGAAATGCCACAGCGCCGTCGCGCCGAGCGGCAGCATCAGGCACAGGCCGAACAGGTGCGTGTACGCGCAGATGTCGATCGGCGCGAGCGTCTGCGTGAGCCGGCGCGACAGGATCACGTAGATCGATTCGCAGCACACGGCACCGAGGATCAGGAGGTTGCCGGTCAGCGAGCCGGACGACGTGCCGGCGCCGTGCGCGGACGTGCTGCCTGCGCTGCCGTTGGCGAGGTTGATCGTCACGACGCCGGCGATCGCGAGCGCGATCGACACGAGCGCACGGCCGTTCGGTTTTTCCCGCAGGATCAGCCACGCGAACAGCGCGACGATGGCCGGGATCGTGCTCGTGATCACGCCGGCCGCGACCGCGCTCGTGCGCTGCACGCCGTTGAGCATCAGCAGCGTAAACATGAAGGTGCCGAAGAATGCCTGCAGGAACAGGTTCAGCCATTCCGCGCGCCGGACCGCGCGCATCTTCACCGGGCTGAACAGCGGCCACAGCACGGCGATCGCGATCACGAAGCGCAGCGTGGCGAGGATGGCGACCGGGACGAAGACGACGATGGATTTACCGATACCGACGTTGCTGCCGACGAACAGCATCGACAGGATGAGGAAGAGGGCGTAGCGATTCAAGCTGGAGTCCGGGGGGCGAGTTCAGTTAGGATTGTAGGGTCGCGTTTGTAACAGCGTAAAGCCGGCTGTCATGCAGCCGACCGCAAGGCGGCGCTGGCGTGCGAAACGGTGATGCCGCGTAAGTGACGGGTAAGTTCGAGCGCTTATCGTGGATATCGCCGGGCCGTAGGCCACGTCGCATGACGTGGTGCGGCGCAGCATCGTGCGTAGCCTCCGGGCCGCGCGCGGGTGGGTGGGAGACAGCGGCGCACATGCGCCGGCCAAGACGCGCGGCGCGCACGATCGCGCCGCCATGCAGAGGATTCATGTTCACCAAGGGGTTGTCGATGTCTGCGATTGAATCGGTTCTTCACGAAACCCGTCAGTTTGCGCCGCCCGCGGCGCTCGAGAAGGCGGCCAACATCTCCGGCATGCCGGCCTACCGCGCACTGGCCGCCGAGGCCGAGCAGGATTACGAAGGCTTCTGGGCGCGTCTCGCGCGCGAGGGCCTCAGCTGGCACAAGCCGTTCACGAAGGTGCTCGACGAAAGCGACGCGCCGTTCTACAAATGGTTCGACGACGGCGAACTCAACGCGTCGTACAACTGCCTCGACCGCCACGTCGAAGCCGGCAACGGCGAGCGCGTCGCG
>NZ_JANKOG010000051.1:0-19651 GCF_024656005.1 Burkholderia sp. SCN-KJ | reverse complement strand
GGCCTCGGCTCGTATGTCGCTACCGGTGCGGTGAGTTTCGACAGTGCTCCATCAACTGCTGCGAAATCTTTCTGAGGAAGATCATGAACAAGAACATGCCGATTAAACGAACGAATCCCTATACCCGAATCGTCCGCCGCCGCAAGGAGAAGGGCGAGCTGTCGATGATCGAAGCCGCTGCCGTGATGGCCGGCGCGGCACTGCTTGCCTTGATCGTCTATCAGGGGCGAGGCTATGTGATGGATCGCATCCACGCGCACCAGTTCAAGAGCGAGGCCCAACTGTTCCGCAGCGGCATTCAGGACGCGACCTCGGGCGACATCGATTTTTCGGGCGAGTCGCTGACGACGCTCGCGCAAAACCACGCATTTGATGCAGCAGGGTCGCGGATCAATGTGGCGTCCGGAACCTTGACGGGCATCTTTGGTGGTTCGGTGAGCGCGGCACCTGGCACGGTCGCGTCGTCCAACGACGCAATGGTGCTGACGTATCCGGTGCCGGCGACCGTGTGTACGCTCGCGGCGGGAGCGATCGCGGGGGCGTACACGATGGTCAAGGTCAACAACACGACGGTCTCCGGCCCATCGACCACGTTCAACGGGACGACGGCCGGACAGGCGTGTGCATCCGCTGGCACGACGGCGAGCATCGCGATGTACGCGACCCACGACAATTAAGGACCGCCCATGTTCAGCATCATCGAGATGGCGATCGTCCTCGTTGCGATGGCGCTTCTGACCATTCAGGGCATCAAGGACGACGTGGCGAAGCGCCGAACAGGGATGCTGACGGCCGAAGGCCAGAATGAGGCGGTCATTAACTCCGCACTTGGAAGCTGGGTGACGGACAACTACGGTGCACTCGTTGCCCAGCTGGTCGCGCCGGGGCCGACGCCAGTAACGCCGCCGACTTTGGCGCAACTGCATTCGGGCGGCTATCTGAAGGCCAACTACGCGGCGGGCCCGATCTGGGGCGGAACCTACATGGTCCAGATGAGCGTCGGGCCGGCCGGCTGCTCGACGGGCGGATCGTCGTGTCAGGTTTCGTATCTGTTTTACCCGTCCAAGCCGGTCACGAAGAAAGGGCAGCCCGATGTCGCGGGCGCAGGTGTTGTCGCGCAGGCAGCCGGCAACGGGTTCGGTTTTTCGAAGACACAGAACTCGTCGACGGTCTATGGGTTGAATGGCGCGTGGAATGCATCGAATCCCTTAGCCGGCGCACCGGCTGCCGTCGTGATGGCCACGAATGGACCGGCGACGGATGGCAATGCGGTCTACATCCGGCGTGATGGCTCGCTGACGTGGACGGGCGATCAGAACGTCAATGGTGTCAGCCTCCACAACGTCAACAGCATCGACGCGACGGGAACGATCGCAGCACCGACGCTTTCGGCCTCGAACGTCGCGGTCAGCAACGCGGTGCGCACGCCGGGGACGCTGAATGTCCAGAACGCGGCGGGTACGGCGCCAGCGCCGATCAACACCGGGGCGGCGAGCGTCAATGGCAACGCGACCGTCACCGGCACGGTGACGGCGGGGAACGTAGCGGTGCCGCGGGCCGCGTGCGTGGGCACCGGCTTTGCATCGGCGTATGACGGGTCGGGGATGCCGTTTGCCTGTCAACGAGATCCGATCAGCGGCGCGCGCGTGTGGCTGCCGATCGGCGGCTCATGGCAACAGTACGCGCGATATGTGGTCACGTTTGGAACGTGGGTGCCAGCGCCCAGTTGTAACGCTGGCGGGACGCCGGAGATTTTGCTCGCTCCGCAGGGCGTCCAGATCGATCCGACCGCCGCTTTGAACTTCAATGTGGACGGCGCGGGACCTTGGACGGTTGTCGTTACCGATGGTAGCGGCAGTCCCATTTGGGTCACCGCCGTCGCGACGACGTACTGCGCATACTAGGAGCGGAAATTGGGAGTATCGCTTACAGGGGTACGTGCTGCGCTGTTGTCTGCGGCGGCAGTGAGCATGAGTACGGCTTTCGCAGGGCCGGCCCGTTGTTCATACGGGAACCAGGATTCGACCTGCACGACGCCCATCTCGTCGGCGCCGATTCCGCAACCGCAGTGCTCGACGGGAGCGGGTTGGACGACCACGGCTGCTGCTGTTTGGCAGGGGTCACGCTGGAGCGCGCCGTCGTGCAATTATCAGGCACCGCCGTCTTGCCCCATTGGTTACGTTCAAGTCGCCCCACCATCGTGGACTGGTACGAGTTGGATTCCCCCAACTTGTATCCCGAGCGCGCCCCCGACTATGCCGGCCGATCAACAGCAGGCTTGCGCCAATGCAGCGGCAGGCTATGGAAAGTTCATTAGCCCGGTGTCAGCGTTTATCGGCCCGCAGTCCGAGACAACTAATCAAGTTGCCAACGACATCAACACGCAGCCTCCTCCGCTAATTTGTGAGGCACCGGGTACTAGCTTTGGCAGTTCAGCTTACGGAACTTGGCCCCCGACCAATGGACCATACGATGTATACAAACTCGGCTTCGGCACGAACAGTAACGGCTATGGTTCGAGCACCCAGGTGTTTGCCTGCATGCTAAACGCGGGGACGACACAGGTTGTTGGATTCATACTTTCTCAGTCTCAAAACGCATCAGGAGGGCCGTGCGGAGGCGGAGGCGGACATTGAGCGCGTAATTGCAAACCCGCCACACGATGCTGTGGCGGGCTTCGCCGAGGTCACTTAACCGATGACGTTGCCGGTCGTAAAGGTGAAGTTGCGCGAGAACGCTGTGCCGTTCACCGTGCCGGTGATCGATACCGAATACGTGGTGTTCGGCTGAAGTGGCGAAGTCGGATAGGCGACACCTTCAAACTTCGGCAGAAGCTTGTTCGGGTCAGTGGCCGAGTCGAGCACCTTGAGGCTGATGACGTTGCCCGACGTATCGGTCATCGTACCCGATTGCATCAGAATCGTATCGGTCGGATTGCCAGCTACCGCAACCGGTGTTCCCCACGGGCCCGATGTGTTCGGCGGGGTCGGGCTCTCGCCAAACGACGAGTACGGCACGCCGGTCACCCCCTGGCAGGGAAACGTAAGCGGCATGGTCCCCGGAGTAGACCGGAAGCCTCCGATGCCGAGGGACGCCGAAATTTGTGGGTAGCCGTTGAATGTGGTTTTGGCTACGCCTACTCCCGCAACCGTGATCGGCCATGTGGCGATCGCAACGTGATAGACCCCAGAGACGAGCGCATCGATCAGTGCATTGCCATATTGGTCGTTCGAAAGAGTAGCGCCCGTATAGTAGCCGACGCTTTCGCCGGTAGAGTAAACCGACTGCGGGAATCCGAAATGCGTCGCCCGATCGGCATAGGTCGCACCTGTGAAGCCGGGGTTTGTGGACGATTCGGTGTCGCCGATCACATTGTTCTGAAGGCCGTACGCTGCATGAGCGGCGGCCGCCTGATCGAGGAGCGTGTTCTGCTGGACGGCCGGAAATCCGCACTGAATCCGGTATTGGTTCACGCGATTAAAGGCGGCGAGTTCGATGCTGCCTGACGCATATTGAGCGGTCGATTGGGTTCCGGGCGGGAGTGTGTCTGACGGCGAGTTGCTGCCACCCGCGGATCCCGAGTTATTGTTCGACGCCCCGCCGTCGCTACCACCGCCGCCACAGGCAGTGAGCGCCAGGATTACGGCCAACGACAGGGCCGTGAGACCGATGCGTGAATTGTTCTTCATTTTTTCCTCGTTTGTTGGGTGCGCCCCTTGCACACCCTTAATTTCATCTTATCGACCGCTCGACGAAGTCAAGCCTGCGCCGCCGATCGTCGGTCCTTGGTGCGGCCGGGCCGAGCCAAAAGATCGCCAGTTCCTGATATCGGTCGCTTTTGGTTAGGACTTGAATCGCGGGTACGGTGGGGCTGACGGCGGGCACCGTGGTATCCAGTCGCCCGCCCGGCTGCAGGATGCGGTCACATCTTCGTGAGTTCGATCGGCCCGAGCATAAAAGCCATCATGTACCCGGTCGACGTTTTGAAGTCGCCGGCGGTGAAACCCGGTTGGACTTTCGCGAACATCGCCATATTTGTCTGCAGTCCATCGAACGGGCCCTGGAGTTTTGCGCCCATGATCTGCTCGAATTCCTCAGGTTTCAGGGGCCGCGCGACTTCAGTGCCGGTACGCCACTTGCCGGCCTGATAGTCGTCGAATACGTACCCCTTGTCGGTCTTCTCCACCTTGATTAACGGAACGATCTTTCCGTTTTCAGCGACGCCGTATTCGCCTTCAAGCGAATCGACGGATGACTGTTTGCAGCCGGACAGCGCTGCAAACAGGCAGACTCCCAATGCCAAGTACGTGAGTTTTCGATTCAATTTTTTGGTCTCCAACGTTTCAGTAGAACTGCGTCCGCCGTGGTATCGGCAGACCCTCCGGCATATACGCGTTTTCCGGCTGAAGTTCGCCTCGATCTGCATGGGGGCTGGCCGGGACCGGTTCGACGATCAGAAAAAAGCCAGCCACGAGGGCGGGCGTCAGCCGGATCGGTCACCTTCGTTTGCGGTGTCGCCAGTGGAAGATCCGAAGACCGACAAAGGTCGCGCCGAGTAGTACGCCGCTGGCGCGCGGGGCCTGTCCCGCCATCATTGGGACGAGTTGTGCGGCCTTGTACACGCAGAAAAACGCGACGAACACTTTACCGATCACGGGTTTGGCCAATAACGCGAGCAGACGCGTAGGCTGGTGGTGGACCCATTCGCCATATTCCTCGTTGGTTCGTTCGAGATCGAACCCGTCGGCGGCTCCGCCGCCCTGCGCCCGATAGAACTGCTCGTAGCGCTCGAAGCGCCCGTCGCCTCGCCCGGAAAGCCACGCGGCGTTGCTTTCGGCCACGAGATAAGCGTAATCGTCCATCGCAGAGCTCCTTCAGTGCGCGCGATTCGCCACCCACGGCACCGCGCCGACCGCATCCCGTATCACCTCACCGGTTGCCTCGGAGAAGTACTGCTCTGTTTCAGGATTCAGCCAACCGAACTCGGCACGGCCGTCCGCACTGAACACGACGAGGCCGGCAGGCAGCGTCGGTTCCTGCTCAAGACTTTCCATGGCCGGCCCGCGCACGTGCGTGACGCTTCTTCTCGCCGAGTTGCCGGTTGCAGGCCGGGCAGTCGAAGCTCTGGTGCATCTCGATCTTGGCGTCGTTGTTGCTGACCACATAGTGGGTTCGGCACGTGCGGCACGGGGCAATCGTGAGACGCGAATCGGCCGCCATCGAACGGGTCAGGTTGCAGCCGCGATCCGCTGAAATATCCGGCTTGCCGCCGAACAGTTGCTGGTAGATGTCGTTTGTCGCGATCAGCGCCTCCGGCGCGTTCCCACCCGCGGCGAGCCCCGCGCGGTACAGCCACGTGTAGAACGTGGCATGCAGCCGGTTGTGCGGCGTCTCGACGAACCACGTCAGCGACGTCGGCACGTTCCCGCAAGGAGAGCTGACGCCGTGCATCTCGACGTAGCGCTGGCGCATCGCGTTCTGGTTCAGGCGAAACAGGGCCGCGGCCGTCGATGCCCGGCACCGGTAGGCCATCATCGCGTATGCATAGGTCTCGTTCCGTTCGCGCGGCAGGCGCAGCTCGCTCCAACCCGCCTTGCTGGGCAGTTCCCCGACGCGAATCGGCGAGGTTTCCATTATCAGGTGCGCGACCATTTCGTCCGTCAACGTGCTTGCCGTGAACTGGTACCAGAAGGTCGGCGCATTGAAACGCCAGCGGAAGAGTGGCAAGCCACGCATACGCCCAAGTGCAAGGCGCAGCTTGTAAGTCGGCACCGACACGAGGTAGGCAGCCAGCTCGGTCGTAATGCCGAGCAGGGGCGCCGCGAGCACACTCATGTGGATCACGCTCGTGACGAGGTCCAGGAACATGCGGTTGTGCTGTTGCACCGAGTACGTCGACAGCGCATCCAACTCTGGAAGTTTGCGGCGCAGCTCGTCGACGGCGACGGTCGTCGCGGTCTCGTCGATGAAGCAGCGCCAGTCCTCCACCGTTTGCAGCGTCGGCGCGACCATCAGGAACGGCGTGTGGAGCAAGTTGCGCAGCGACGACTCGTTGTGCTTGAAGTGCTCGATTTCCTTCCGCTCGACCGCGAGGATCTCGTTAAACCGACCGTCTTTCTGGAGCAGCCACTTCATGTGATCGACCAGATCGAAATTGGTGACCTGGATCCGTTCCGTCAGCCATTGAGGCACGTAAAGGCGTTCGACGGACCGGTAGGTCTCCCGGGCATTCTTTTTTTCCATTTGTAGTTCTCTCGTTTCCCTGCCAATTCGGGAGCGGCCGCTCCCGAACCATCATGCCGCGCGTGTCGCAGCCATCACTTCCCCGTGAAACTTGCCGATCAGGTCGCCGAGCGCCACAAACAGCGGCTGGAAGCGCGCGGGACGGCCGTCCGCGGTCGCCAGCAACTGCGCGCTGTGATAGTCCTGGGTGAATGCACCGAACTTCTCGATCAGCGCCCGGATCTTCTTTTCCAATGCCTCACCAGCCTCGAGCGCCGCTTTTTGCTGCTGAAGTTCGCCTTCGAGCGCCTGCTTTTCCGCCTGAATGGATTCGAGACTGGCGCGGGCTTCCTTCACTTCAGCGAGCTTGGTTGCGAGCGCATCTTCGAGATTCGTGAATCCGTCAGGAACCGTGGGGACCGGGACCTGTTCCTTCAACGGATTGGCCTTCAGGTGGGCAAGATCGTGTGTGATCTGTTTGACTTCATGCTCTCGCTTCGCCAGTTCGTGTTGCAGCGTGCTGACCTGCTTGCTTACGTTTGCCAACTCGACGGAGGTGGCTTGCGAGCTCTCTCGCTCGCGGGCCTGCTCTTGCCGGGTTCGATCAAGTTCCGCCGCAAGGCGATCGATTTCCGCCTGGGCGTCATCAAGCCGGCCGACGGTATTCGCCAGGTCGGTCGTGACCATTTCAACCTGGTTGGCCTTCTCGGCGAGCTTGTCCTGGTAGTTCGCGATCAGCTGCTCGACTTGTCGCTTGCTCAGGTTCGGGTTCTCGCTTCTGGCGTCGATGACCATGTCGACGACGTCGTCGCCAATGTCGTTACCGACCAGCAGCGCCATGTCGCTGTGCGAGAGGATCTCGACGGCGCGCATGTTGTTTGCGAACTTCTCGTAACAGCGGATGTACAGCCGCACCGACGACTTCGACTTGCGAAACAATTTCGTCAGGTAGTCGTAGACGAGTTCCTTCGCGCGGTTCCGCACGGCGACAGTGTCGCCTTTGTGCGTCACCTCATGACCGACAACGCCCGTGAGAATGTGCACGAAGTTGCCGCCGATCCGCATGTGCTCAAGCAGGATCTTGCGTGTCGAGTGCGCGACTTCCTCGCTTTCCTCGATGATCGTGCGGATCAGCGAGTCGGGCAGGCCGGCGAACATCTCGCGTGCGGCGGCGCCGAGCTCGAGCTGGGTCGGAATGTGGGCGAAGTTCGCTGTCAGATCGGCACTCGATTCGGCATCGTCGGCCGGAGTGCGACCGTCGTCTGGAACGGTCGGGTTGAATTCGTCGTCAGACCGGATGGGTTTGGGCAGATTCTTGGACACGTGTTCACCCCAATGCGATGTTGCTTGCCAGCTTCTCGTAGCAGCGGATATAGAGCCGCACGGTAGCCTTGGACTTGTGGAATTCCCTCGTCAGAAAGTCGTAGGCGACTTTCAGCGCGCTTTTGCGCGTCGTTGGGGTGTCGCCATGCTCGGCCACGTAGGCACTGACGACGGCATCGCGGATGGAGGAGAAGTGGTGGCCGATGCGCAGATGCTCTTGCAGCCTGTTGCTCTGGTTCGACGCCACATCCTCGCTGTTGCGGATTACGCCGCTGAGGATATCGTTGCAGAGATGGCCGAATGACAGGCCGGCGGCCTCTTGCAGTTCGTGCTGTCCCGGGTTCTGGGCGAGCGGTACAGTCGCGTCACGAGCCGATTGACGGTCGAGAGGACTGCGCTCATCTCCGGTCGATGCAGGTGCCTCGTCGAGGCGGGGTTTCTTGGACGGATGGTTGGACACGTTTCCTCTCCGAAATGTCCGGTTGGAGCCATTGCCCGCGCAGGTCGGATTCCTCGGCTGCGCGTCAATGGAGACAAGTAGTTTGGGGGGTGGCGAACCCAGCATACGCCGCGTTTTCACGTGGTCCCGGCGAAAAGCTGCACGAAACCACCCCGCTTTTAAGCGGACTCGAATTGTTACGGATTATGAATTTGTCGGCAGGATTGACCGAAACATTAGGAGGACCTCCTCAAATAGGTAAAGATTGCTGAATTTTGCGGCGATGGATTTCGATGGCGGCCCCCGTTGGATCGTCAACGCAGAGGCGGCGAATCGCGTCCAGGGCAAGCTGGACCTTGACCGAAGGCCGGCCGGCGAGCGCATGACGATTCTTCTTTTCGCGCAGCCAGTGACCCAAGTCCTGCGCACGAATGAGATCGATGGGCAGCACCGGCGACAGCGTGCAGACGTCGCTGGAAAACACGCCGACACCGTGAACGTCCCAAATATCGGGAAGCATTCCGCGCAGGAACGCAACCTTTGACCGGTTCTGGTTCAGCGGCGAGCGCCGTTCCTCGAGCCTGCCGCCGGGCAGATGGCACAACAACTTGGTTGCGTCGCTGCCGGGTACGATATGAGCAGACCAGTGTTTAGTTTCGACTACGAAAATTCCGAATAGCGCGATGACGAGATGGTCGACCTCGGCGGTCGGAAAGTCCGTACCCGGCGCGTGATGCAGCAGCAGGGCCGTCGGATAAACGTAGTAATCGTCGCCGCAGAGCCACGAGAGCACGCGTTCGAGTTCCGTGCGCACGCGCGCTTCGCCGGCGTCGCCCGATGCATGGCTGCGCGACACGGGCGGCTTGCTCGGTTGAGTGGTGCGCCGCTTGCGAAACGCCATGTAGAGCGAGCCGCCGATGAACGCGAAGATCAGAATCGAAGACATGATGAGCGCCTTGAAGTGAAGTGACACTTTCAGTTTGCCGCGCGATTTGCGAAGTCAAGTCCTCGGAACCGGCAAAAGCTATACGATTTTCTGGAGCTTTCCGGGTTAAGCCCCTCAACCGGTTGAACTGGACGCGGTCCGCCAAAGCTGTACGCGATTGCCGAGCATTCGGGCGGCCCGCCGCGTACGAACCCGATACGCTAGGCCTATTACGCGTTTCCCCAACGCATCGACCTCCCAGACCTAACGGTCTCGCCCCTTGCGGCCTGCCCGCATCTTTCCTGATCGACGCCGAGCATTTTCGTGCGCGGGCCCGACGGCCGCGGACGAAAGCGCTTCGCGCCGATTTCCTTGCTCGTCTCGAGCATCGAAACCGCCGGACGTTGTCCGGACATCCTTCTGTAAATGATCTTTCTGGAGAGATAGATGTTGACGCTACTGTTCAAGGGCGCATTCAAATCGCCGTTCAAGTTGCTGGCGCTTTGCCTGGTGCTGTATATCGCGACCATGTCGTTCTTCGTCGCCGGCATTCTGATGCTGGTCGTTGCCCATTGGGCGAAGACGGAATTCGACAAACGTCGCCGCGCGCCGCAAACGCCTGAACCTGCCGAACGTCCGGCTGGGTCGGACGCTGCTCAACAGTTGCATCGCGCCGCAAAAGTACCTGCGGCGAACGACGCAACCGAATCGACACCGAAGCGGCAGTACGCGAAATCGGCTGTCGTCATTCCCATCAAGACGGGCACCAAGTAAGTAAGGCGCCTGCCATCCCGTTGACCGTGCGAAGCAATTCGCGCGGTCAACGCCTCACCCCCGCCGGGAACCCCGTTCCCGGTTTCCGGAGATGAGGTTGCCCGGCACGACCGGAGCATTCTCATGGAACCGCATGTGGCTGCCTGGCAGCTCGACATGTTCGGCGACGCGTCGCCGATCGTTATTCCCCCACTGAAACCCGACCCGCTTCCCGACCCATCCCAGTGGGCACCTCACGTTCGCGAGCAGCTCGCCGAAGCGGTGTTCTTCCTCGCGGTCGACAGCCGCCACGGTGACAGCGTGCCGGAAGCACTGATGGACTGTGCGGAGATCCTGCGGGATCGACTGTGCAATCGTCCCGTCGACACGGCCGACTACTACGCGACGCTCGGATGGATCATGGAACTCTGGTCCGGTGCGATCCCGTATCCGCTCGTCTGTGCGCTCGGCCGGATTCGGTCGCGCTCGATGCAAGACGGGATCCGCGATAACCCGTTGCTCAACTTCGACTACATGCGGCTTAACCGCTGGTGTAGCGGACAACTGTCCCTGGAGGCGCAATGGCAAGCGTAGCGATGTTCATCACGCGCGTGCTCACAAATGCGTTCCCCGGCGAAGGGCGCAAGTCGACCAACCAGCCGTCTCCGGGTGCGTGCACACCGGATCGCGAGCGCGTGGTCGGAAAGGGTGCGTCGAACGAGACCCACGTCACGATCGACGGCATTCCCCACCTGTTCGTTGACGAGGGCGACTGTATCGTCGAATTCGAACCGGCTTTCGACGATCACGCCGGCGACACGATGTTCGGTCTCAAGATCCTGCCGGACCTTGAACCGCACTGGGCGATGCGTGCTGAGCACCGGTCTGCGCTGAAGGATGCGATCGCAACCGCCATTCGGCGTGCGAGCGGTGTCCAAATGCCAACCGTCTCCAATGTGGCGTCGGCCGAGGCGGCGCCGATGGAAGTGGCACCGGCCGATGAGCTCGAGCGCGCACGCGACTCGTCTCGACGTCCGGCGCGACCGCGCCGAGACGAATCTACCAAGTCTGCGGCCGTGGTCGGTCGCATCACCTGGTGGGGCGAGGACGAATTCCCCGACCGGCGTTCGAACGGCTCACGCTTCTACAAGTCCTTTGCGATCCGTCTCGATACGTCGTATGGCGAACGCACGCTGCAAGGCGAAGGCTTGAAGGAGGCGATCTCGGAATGCGGTTGTCGCCTTGGCGACACCGTGAGCGTCAAACGTCTCAGGAAGATCAAGGTGCCGGCCATGCGGTCGGATGGTTCACCCAAGATCGTGAATGGCCAGCAAGTCATGTGGGACAAGTGGCTCTGGTCGATTACTCAATAAAGGAGTTGTACATGGCATCTGTCAACAAGGTCATCCTCGTCGGCAATCTCGGCGCTGACCCGGAAGTCCGTTATCTGCCGAGCGGCGACGCCGTGGCGAACATCCGTCTCGCGACGACCGATCGCTACAAGGACAAGGCGAGCGGCGATTTCAAGGAAATGACCGAGTGGCACCGGGTCGCTTTCTTCGGCCGTCTCGCCGAAATCGTCAGCGAGTACCTGAAGAAAGGTTCGTCGATCTATATCGAAGGCCGCATCCGCACGCGCAAGTGGCAAGGCCAGGACGGTCAGGACCGTTACTCGACCGAGATTGTTGCCGACCAGATGCAGATGCTTGGCGGCCGCGGCGGAAACACGCAGCGTGACGGCGGCGACGACGGGTTCGAGCAGGGCGCAAGCCGACCGGCACCGGCCAATACGGCGCGCGCGCCGGCTCGCACGAATGGCTCGGGCCCGCGGCCTGCGGCCCCTGCGCCGGATCAGACGAGGTCGTACGGTGGTGGTGGCGGCTTCGACGAGATGGACGACGATATTCCGTTCGAATCGTGGTACCCGCGCAAAGCGTGGGCCGCGATCTGATCCCGGAAACCCTCACCGATCCTCTTCGCGTCTCCCGTTTCTTCTCACCTTCGCGTGTGATGTGCCTCGCGGCACGTCACACGCGGACCTTCTCCTCCCCTCTGTTCATCCCACGACGTTGCTGAACCAAGCCGACGCGCCCGCGCGGCTTGGTTGAGCAAGCGTTTCCACGCCTGTCTCAGGCATCGACCAAAACCGCAATCCAAACAGGAGAGCAACTGATGAATGTGAAGTGGTTTCACCTTTCGCGCAGCGCAGTGCTCTCCATGTCACGTCGATTCGACGCGACGGCCGGGGGCGTGAAAAGCGAGAGGGCGTTCGATCCACCGGTGCTGGCTACCGCATCGATTGATGCGGCAGCTGCTTCGTACGTTTTTGCCACAGCGCAAAAGGAGGCTGAATCATGCGAGAGCTGAAGAAGCTGGTTCTCGAGGACCTGAACTGGTCAGACATCTTTCCGCATTATCTCGATAGCCGTTATCTGGGGGACGCCAAGAAGCGTTGGTGGGCGTGCCCGCTGTGTGATGGCGAGGAGACGTTTCGGCTCTATTCGCCCGAGAAGGATCCGAAGGGCGGCTGGTACTGCGCCCGCTGTGCGAAGGGCGGCACGGGGGTGCAGCTCATTCGTGAGGTGACAGGCAAGCCGTATCGCGAGATCTACTACGAGCTCGAGACCGGCAACTACAACGGCGGCATTCCCGTCGAGGTGGCGCGCAAGGTGAAACCTGTCCCGGTCCGGCCTGAGAAAAGCGACGAGCAGAAGTGTCGCGAGATGCAGGTCGCGTGGGATGGCGCCGGGCCGGTCACGGCGGAGTCGCCGGTATGGACGTATCTGTCGACGCGAATCCCCGGGCTGCAAATCGAATGGATCGGGAAGGATGTGCGCTACCACCCTGGTATGGAGTACGTCGATGCATGGGGAAAGAAGCTAGGAAAGTTTCCCGTCATGCTGCTGCGTGCACGGTCGCCGGCCGGAAAGCCGCGTCGCCTTCATCGAACCTACCTGACGGCTGATGGCACGAAGGTTCCCTTCCTGACGAAGAAGGGGAAGCCGCGCGCCAAGCTGGAGATGAGCGCGCCGGACGGAAGTTTTGGTTCGTCCGTGCTGCTCAACACGACCCGATCGCGGAGCCTCGCGCTGGTCGAGGGTTCGGAGACGGGGTTCGCGGTGGTTGCGCGGTATCAGAATCGTATCGAGGTTCGCAGCCTGCTGAATTGCGGCGGCCTCGAGCGTGCCGATATCCGTTGGGACGATTACGACCACGTGATCATCTACGCTGACCGTGATCGGGTCGATGCCCGCCATGGCTATCGGCCCGGCGAGCATCACGCCCAAATCCTGGCCGATCGCCTTCGTCGCCTCGGAAAGCGCGTCTCTATCGTCCGTTCGGTGGTCGAAGGCGTGGACTTCTGCGACGTGTGGGCTCAGCAGTACAAGCGCAGGACGCAGCGCTACGAGCGAGCGTCCGCGAGACGGGCGATGCGTGATGAAGCGCGCCGGCGGAATCTTGCGCTCGTGCATGGCAGCAGAGGGTGCCGTGTAGTTTGACTTGAACGCCGGCGATCGCCGGCATTGCTTTGTTTGCCCGGTGGGGATACGTCCCCGCCGGGCCGTATTGCGCCGGGCCTCATTCGGAGACTGATGATGGCCTTTCGTATGTTGCTGGGAGAGTTCGAGATCGTCGCGACCACGGGTGCGGAGAATGGCAGGCAGCCGACGGTGTTGTCGAAAGCGCAGGCGTTCGACGTCATCGACCGGAAGTGCGAGGGCGAGGCCCGTTATGTGTTGCGGGACGAGCCATTCGAACCGGCTGTGGACTTCTGTATGGCATGGCTCGCGCAAAAGGCGGCCAGTCGTAGACATTGAACTTGAAGCGAAGCGGCTCACCATTTGGTGAGCCGCTTTTTTTTTGTCCATGGATTCTGCATCGGCAACGGCCCCGGAGCCTACAGCACGATCCGCAGGATCAGCAAGAAAAGCTTATAGGCGCCCGAAGCCCACACCGCGCCAATCGCTCCACCGATGAGAAACGGCTCGGCCAGACTCCCATAGTGGTGCGCATGCAGAACGATGCCGAAGAGCCAGACGAAGGCGAAGGCGTATGCCAGGATGAAGCGTCGGACCAGGAACGGCAGGCGCTTGTACAACTGGTGAGCTTCCGTCGCGATCGCTATTACCTTGTTGTTCATTCGTGATCTCCAGAGACATGTTCGATCTTGGCGAGCCCCGCGAAGAAGTATTCGATCGCGATGCGCATCGCAACAAAGCTGAGCCAGAGGTACGGCGACGACAGCTTGTGGATCAGTTCGCCGTGGCGAATCCAGTCGATGAGTTCCAGCATGGTGTGCATCCTATATGCACCGGTGCATAGCGCGATGCGCGCCATGAACACCGGTGTTATGTATCCATCTTCGCAGTTCCAATCCAAAGTCAAGCTGCGATAGCGTGCTGCGGCGGCCCTGTCATTCGAAGTAGCCCGCAAGTTGTCCGCCTAGCTCGTCACCGAAGCCACTACTTTCGTGACCCGAGTCATCCACCCGAAGCACCTGGAATCCCTCGTTGTCGACCGCCGCCGGCGTGCGCGCCGCTGCCGCCGGAGGAGGCGAATACGTTTGCGTCGTCGCCTGAGCAGGCGCGCGTGCGTATCCGGTCAGCTCCTGACGGAGCGTTGCCTCCGCCAACGACCGCAGAATCGTGGCGCGATGGCGGGCTGATGTACACGCGCTCAGTCGCTCGAAGAGCAGCGGCGACACGAGCGGATTGATCGTGACAGTCATCTCGATCTTGTCGCTCATGCCGTCTCCTTAGCGACGTTCGCGAGCAAGGCCCGCTTCCCCGACCATCAGGAAGCCGCGCACGTTGGCGAGGCACGGTGCGTCGATCACCTCAATGAGAACGCGCGGAAACGCGCGTCGGATGACCGCCGCATAGAGCGCTGCGCCGCCGCCGGAAAGAATGATCGACCGCACGTTCGGCAAGCGGCCTACGTTGTTCTGCATTTCCTTGACGACGCCCGAAATGAGCGGTTGGGCCTGCTCGAGGTACGGCGCAAGATCAATGTTGGTTCCGTAGAAGAAGAACGGTGTCTGCTCCCGCAAGGCCTTATCGATACGTTCGATGTCTTCGACTGCGTCGCCCTGGTCGCGCGCGACGAGGCTGGCGATGCGCTGGTAAATCTGCGATGCGCCGCCCGGCATGCCGCCGCTGCGGTTGTCATCCATCGTGAAGCCATTCGCATACACCCAGTCGGTCGTGAAGTAGCCGACGTCGACAACGAGGTGGGCGACGTCTCGCCCGAACTCGTGCTGGCGGTTGCTCGACGCCAGTACCAGCGAGCCGAGCGGCTGTGGGATCACCACGACCTTGTCGACCGTGACCCGGCCCGCCCCGAAATCCAGTTCCCCGGCGAACCGTTCCTTCAGGTCGGTTGAGTACTTTTTCATGTTGTGGACAGGCAGGCCGAGCACCAGCCGTTCAATGTGCGTGACGCCAGAAATGTGGATCGCGCCAAACAGGAGGGCGGCATAGTTGTCGGACAGCACGTAGTCGTCTGCCAGCGCTCGGCCAGTATTGCCATAGGCTGCGGTGAGCGGCACGTCGGGCCCGACTTCGTATTCGACTTGGTCGATGACGATCGTCGAGACCTTACGCGCGGTTAGCACGCTCTCGCCGTATCCGGATAGCGTGCGGCTCGCGGCGAGGGGAGTCAGCGACGGGAACATGCCGGTCGCGATCGTTCCACTTGCGGCGCGGTGAGCGTATTTCGTGTTGCCATAGCCGACATCGACGGCGAAGACTGCGGTTTTCAAAGGCGACTCCTATGGGATCGAATGGGACGGTGCCACAAATCAAAGTCGGACTTGAAGTCGGACATTGAGCGCAGCGAGAAAGCGAAGTCGGACATGAAGTCGGACTTTGTCGAATGAGCGTCGCCAAAGTCCGACTTGATCTGGAAGTTTGCGCAGTGAGCCCCGCACAACTCCGAGTTGAAGTCCGAGATTGCTGAACCCAGTCTATCGAGCGATGCGCGAAGTCAAGTTGCGCAAAGCGCGCCGGTTCCCGTCAGCTTTCGGCCGGCGAGTCGGCGCAAATCGCTCTATTCTTCTTCTCACCTACCGCGTCATCGACGCATCGAAACCGAGTGCAAGGCACTCGCTCGTCCTCTTGGCCCGCAACGGGCCCCAAAAAGCAGTCAAGTGTTCGGGCCGCACAACGAAGCGGCCTTTTTGTGAATCAGATCAAGTACACAGCGGTCAACAGTGAGGACCGCTGGACAGTGCGATATCCATACGATCGGCGACGGTTTGTCGCCACAGGACAGCACGAGAACAAGTGGAGCCCCGGACACCGGACGCTTTACGAGCTCTCATGCGCGTCTGAACACGCCTTTTCAGCGATCAATGCTGGGTGCACTCAGGAAGCCCGATACACCGCGGCCGACATGAGTGTGCTTGGGGGCGGGGGAAATCATGCGACCGGCAAAGGCCCGGTATCGCGATTCCCTGACAGGAAGAAAAAACGGTCTGAGCCGCCGTACCCGAAAGGTCTCAACAGGAATTACCCGGCATACAACCCGGCGTCCGCATTCGCGAAAGCGGCGGGTGTCGCGACGCGAGCGAGTCGGCTTGCAGGGTAGCCACGAAGCTGTACCCGCGCGGAGCTTCTCGGCGCAGCGCGACCGATGAGGGAGCGCACGAATGGCGACGTCTTGCGCGAAGCGCGAGGCGAGTTGTTCAGGCAGCAGGTTGGACAGTCGGCGTGCATGTACTTCCCATGCACCGGGCTGATCGGATGGAAATCGCTAAAGGACAGGAAGACGCAATACCGAGCCGGCGGAATCCGGCAACCGCGCATTGCGCGAAGCGGGTTGAGCTGCCACGGGTTCGGGGCACGGCGCCAGGTAGGGGCGTCGCGAACGCGCTGCGGTAACGAATCAACGAAGGCGCGGCGTGGGCCGCAAGGAGCAAATGCATGGCTGTGATTCTCAACGTGCGTGCGGTCGTGGGCCGCTATCGGTTGTCGGCCGAGTTTCGGGACGCGCTGCTCGCGCTGTTTAATGCGCACGTCGCAGATATCCATAGCTCCACACGCATCAGCACCCGGACGCTCTCGATCAGGACCCAGGAAAACCGCGCGACCGCGCTCTGCAAGGCGTTTGTTGAGCTGCGCGGAGGCGGCTTCGCGTTGCAGACCCCGTGGTCGCTGAAGGAGAAGCACGTGAAGTATCTCGTCACGCGGTGGGTCGATGCGGGGCAGTCGGGCGGTCGGATCGAGAACAAGCTCACCTACCTGCGCGCAATCGCACTGTGGATGGGCAAGACCAATCTGGTCGGCACGCTCGGCGATTACGTGGACCGGCAAGCGGCGGGCCTGGTGCGTAGCTACGTGGCGACTGAGGACAAGTCATGGGTGGCGCATGATGTAGACGCTGCAGGGAAGATCGATGAAATCGCGTCGACCTGTCCGTATACGGCGGTGCAACTCAAACTGCAGGCGGCGTTCGGGCTGCGGGTTGAGGAGAGTTTCATGCTGCGGCCGCTCGAGGCGGTGCGCAATCCGCAGACACTGGCCGTTACGCGAGGCACGAAGGGTGGTCGCCCACGTGAAGTGCCGATCGAGCGGAAGATCTCGATTCTGGAAGAGGCGGCTCGACTCAGCAATGGTTCATCGGGGTCGACGATTCCGGCTGGTCGCACGCTCAAGCAATGGCGAGACTGGTACTACTACGTGCTCGGCAAGCATGGGGTGACGAAGAACGGGCTAGGGATTACGAGTCACGGCTTGCGCCATGAATACCTGCAGACGCTATACGAACAGGTTGCCGAGGTCCCGGCGCCGATCAAGGGGGCGTCGGTCCGGCCAGATCCGCAAGCGCACGAAGAGGCGAAGCGCCGCGTCGTGGCGGCCGCGGGGCACAGCCGCGAATCGAAGGCGAATGCCTATCTGTCGACGTTCGCGCGGCAGGAGGCAATGCGCAAGCAACTGCCGACCGTGGAGGCGGTTGAGGCCGCCCTGCGGGCCGCCGCCGGCAACAAAAGTCATGCAGCGGCAGCGCTCGGGATTTCGAGGGCAGCGCTCTATCGGTTGCTCGCATCGACTCAGGATCGGAAGTAAGCGTCGAAGAGGGCACGGTTGGGAAGGATCGCGTGCGCGTCGCTCTGACAGTCGACGAGATATCCGTCTGCAGGGAGTTCTGCCGAGAGCGTCGGCGCACGTATACAAGGTGCGCCGGCGCCTCAATGCGGTGGAAATCGGATCGGCATGTGGTCGGGCCGAGGCCGAAGCTCCCTCTCGGGAAACGTGTGGAGCGAGGGCGTTTCGAGCGCCGCAATCGGCGGCGCTGCCCGAGAAATGACGGGTGAAATAGGGCGTGTTATGCCTGCTGGGCGGATGGCACGTTCGGTAAGATGGACTTGTCTCTCAGGTTCTAGCTCGGCCCTCGGATATGGCTAGAACTCTTTCGAAGCCGGCTCGCGCCGGCTTTTTTTTCACCAGCGATCCCGATCGGGCATCGCGTCGACGGCCATCGCGATCCGGTCTTCGAACAGGAAGTCCATGTGTTCGGTCGGCGACGCAATCTTCGGGAACTGCACGTAGTCGTGGCCGTCGATTTCCACCCATTTCGCGAGCTGGACGAGCTTCCGGTATCGCGCGGCGTCTTCGAGGACCGGGGAAATCGGCCACGTGTCGATGGTGACGACGGCAGCGTCGACGATGCGTTGCGCGAGCATCTTGAAGACGGGACCGAGCGTGGCCCAGTCACCCTCAGCACGAGACAACAGATCGAGGATCAACTGCGCATCGCATGCGCCGAGCTCGCGTTCGACAAGCGTTTGCAGGTCTTTCTCGCACGCCTTTGGACGGCTCAGGCGCCGGTTCCACGTTTCCGCGCAGCGGGTCTTGGCGGTGAGCTCGTCATCGCCGATCGGTTCCCACTGTGTCGACAAGCCGCACCCGGTGCAATGGATGCAGACGAGCTTTTCGGTCAGCGGTGCTTCGGGTGGGCGCGGCAGCACGTCCCCCAGGCATGGCGGCCCGCCAAAGCGCCCGAACTGGCTGAAATCAAACGCGCGGTTCTCTCGGCAATCGATCAGCCGTTGCGATCGCCCGATCGTCGGCCGCCCTCCGCAGTGGTCGCAGGGATAAAGCTGCTCCAACATTTGTAATATAAAAATAAGGTAGAGACCGGCGCATTATTGCCGCTTTTTTGTGACAGACAAAGGGGAATTAAACGGAGAATGTCCCCATTATTAGATTCACGACTCGGTAACTTGCACTCTGAGGCGGTTGCGGGCGACCAGACGGCCGCGCTGCGCGCGGCAGCTTCGACGCGCTCCAGGTACCGAAGATAATCGTCGGTATCGCGTCGGGTAACGGTCATCGGAATGATGGCCACGGTGTGCTCGTCGCTCGTCGCGCGAGCAAAAATCCGGCGGATCGAGTCCGGCTGATCGACGATCCAGAAATTCCACTGGCGGACAAAATGCCACCAGGTGCGCGCCCTCTCCAACTCGGCCCACGTCGCACTGAACTCCAGCACCGCGCCGAGGTTCGTGAAAAAGGTGCATCGAATGCCGACATCGTCGGCGGCCGCAACTACCACCTGGCGGCCACGCGAGATCGAGCCGGGTTCGCGGCATGCCATCGACAGGGCGGGAAAGCGCGGCGCCCAGTCGTGGGAACGGGAGACGGCGCGGTCGAGAAAGAGTGATTTGCCTTGCATATTGGCCTCCATGGGCATTGAGCATGCATCCATCATGCCGGCCGCTACGCAATGTCAAGGTGCATCGCCGCCGGTAGCCTAAAGGGGGCGCTCCGCGATGCCGTAATCACTGGACATTACAACCGCTTGAGCCTCCTACATGAAGCCGCCGAAGTCCGCGATTCGATCCAAGTCCGATCTGTTGCCCATCCCTGCCGCGGATCGTGACGGGATCGCACTCGAGTGCTATCTCGCGCTGAGCACGCTCCGGGCCGGTCAGGGAGGTCGCCATACGCTGGCCTTGCTGACCAATGCGCTTGTCGCGGCGTATTTCC
>NZ_JANKOG010000050.1:0-22949 GCF_024656005.1 Burkholderia sp. SCN-KJ | reverse complement strand
TGAGGGTCCTACACGGTGTCATTTGATGCGACCGTAATGCCCAAGCCCGGATGCACCCAAGACCGAGTCTCGGGAACGCATCTGGGTGGGCTCCGAGGCCGGGCGGAACGCGCATCTGGAGATAGCCTTCATCGCGCAGGATCGTATAACTCGTCTCAACCGCGCCGCGCGCCGTCTCCAGTTGCGTCGCAAGGCCGCGCAGCGCAGGCACGCTATCGTATAGACCCGGATGTCGTGCGGCGATCGCGGTTCTGAAGCGCATGCGGATCGGCAGCCAGATCAGCTGCGGTAGTTGGCGATTGATATTTAGACTGAATGCGTTAGGCGGCTGGCTCTTGCCGGCAAGCGAAGCGGAATCAAGATGTCTAGGTCCGATCGACAATTTTTCACACCTTTCGATAGCTCATGATCTTCCCATAACGTCCTGCCGCGACGATACGGCGGTGAACCTTTTCGCAACGCACGGCACCGCGAGGCGCTTTCGCGCGTTCAGTCACTCTCATCTGAAGAAGCTACCATGAAGATCGTTGTGATCGGTGGTTCCGTCCAGTGATGAGCGTGAATATGTCGCGGTCCTATCACATCACTTAGGTCGCCATCGCCAAACTGGAAAGGCATATTCGAGCGTCCATGTGGTTAGCGCGACCGCCAGCGTCGTTGACGCCGCGCAGAGATGCGCGTATTCGGTTCTGCCAGCTCTGGCGAAGGGGTTACTGTTCAGCCACAACTGGGGTCATCATTTTGACTGAAGATGCGATACATCTCGGTGACGCCGTGCCGGGCGAGAAAGCCGCGTCATATAGGAGTTGGTCCGGACGGACGATCGCGCTTGCGCGGGAGCTAGCCATCGAGCCTGGCGATCCAGAGCGCGGCCTGCGCCAGCGATGGAGTCTCGACCGGCGGCGTGGTCCCGCTGCGCACAAGGCGGTGGAGCGCGAGGCACTCGGCAGGTTGAAGCAAGACTTCACACAGCAAGTCGCCGTCCACTTGCGCCGACGGCGTCGCATACAAGATGCACTGCGGGATCACGGCAACGAGCGGGTTGGCACGCACGAATCGTTCGAGATCGCGACTTGGTGTGCCGTCACACGACAGCCGCTCTTGAGCGCGCGATGCCGCGAAGGCGAAACCGCGATGGCGCGAACCGCTGCGTCAGACGAGCAGTGCGGGCGATCGCGCGACCCGCGCGCGGGATCTGCAATTCGATCTGCTTCAGCACCGGCGCCGCGGATAACGATTCCCACGGCTCCCTGCGCTCCGCCGCCGGCGCGAAAGCGCCGGTCCTTCAGCACATCAAAATTGATACTCGCCGTGACGATATTGCGACACAAGTCGGACAGCGAAACATCGTCGAGACCAAGATGACTCGCGATCCCGCGCAGGCTCTTGCTCTGAATCGGCGTCATGTGCCGATCGCCGGCCGCGCCGCAATAGTGATCGCCTTCGTGTCCGACGCCAGCCACTGGGAGCGTCGATTCAACTATACCCCGCTGCGAGCCTATCCAAACCACGCTATGCGCCCGCACAGGCGCGTTCATGCGATAGGCAGGAGGAGAATCGCGATTGGGGAACATCAATGTAATTCACAGGCGATACATCCGGCCCTATCGCTCGCCGATCGAACGTGTTAGATCGATCATGACCTAGTCTACCGATCATTTCTTGGCTCTACAGCTCGTCTCATCAAGTCGATATGATTGGCGCGATGCAATATGGAGAACATGCATGGACACGACCGTGAGGTTCCAGCACCTCGATTCCCCCGACGATTGGACGCGCGCGTTCGAGGTCATGAAGGAGCTCCGGCCGCACCTCCCGGACGCCGACGCCTTCTGCGCGCAATTGCGCCATCAGCACGACGAAGATTATCGCCTTCTCGCCGCTTGCGACGCCGAAGGCGTAATCCTCGGTCTGGCCGGTTATCGCGCGCAAACGAATACGTTGTACGGACGTTTCATCTATGTCGACGATCTCGTTGTGACCGCACGTCTGCAACGGAGCGGCATCGGAGCGGAATTGCTCGACAAGGTCCGCGAGATCGCACGTCATGCGGGCTGCGCGCATTTCGTGCTCGATACCGGTTTGCACATGCCGCTCGCTCAACGCTTCTACTTCCGCAACGGTCTTCTCGCGAAAGGCATGCACTTTGTCGAATCGCTCGCTCAGAACGACTCGGAGTTCACACGATGAAGATTCTTGTTGTCAACGCAAGCCCGCACAGTGAAGCGAGCCATGGTTACGGTTTCTCGCTCGAGATGATCCGCGGGTTGGGCAAGAGCGCGCATGTTTCAGTGATCGAAAGGGATCTCACGTCACATCCATTGCCGCCGATAACGCAAGACTATGCGCTAGCCATTACTTCGCGCGATCCCGATGCGAGCCAGTTCGACGTGTCTGAGATGCTCATCCGCGAGATCGAAACGACGGACGTGCTCATCATCAATACGCCGATGCATAACTTCACGGTGCCCGCCGCGCTGAAGCTGTGGATCGACTATGTACTGCGTGTTCATCGCACCTTCTCCGTGTCGGCCGAAGGCAAGGTCGGTTTGATGCGCGACCGACCCACGTTCGTGATCGTCGGTTCGGGCGGATTTCATAGCGGCGAGCGTCCGTGGCAGAGCGATTTCCTCACGCCTTATCTGCGTTACGCGCTCGGGTCCATCGGCTTGAAGAACCTGCACTTCGTCTTGCTGCAGGGACTCACGCGCGGCGACGAAGCCGTGGCGGACGCCCTGCAATCCGCTCGCGAAGAAATCGCGCAGCACGCACTCTTCGCGTCCGACAACACGATCACGCTCTAGCGATGCTTATCCAGCACGCGTGCGCCGCCGCGTACACTCGAGACACGTGGGCTCGGCGGCATCCGTAAGATGGCGAACCCGAGCATCCTGGCGTGCAGTGTGCGCTTCCGGCGCACCGAGATACTCTGACAACAGGCTGCTCGCACTCGACCCTGCTTCGCGCGCCCGGCGATCGACTGGTCATCGACGGTGCCGATCGCGGCCGCGTTGAACGCGATGACGAGCTGCATGCATCCCAGGGGTGACCTAGTGCTCGCCCTGTCCCCGAATCCCGTCATGAGGGTCCTCCGCGAATAGCTCCCGCGGCGCCGCAAAGAGCGGGCGCGTGCGCTTCAAATGCGACGCGAAGTGGCCTTGCACGATGGAGTCCGAGAGGGCCCCTTGCAACAGATGCAGCGGTCAGGGGGGGCGTGGCTTTGCTTAGCCACCCGAAGCGCGAGATCACCCGCTCCAGCGACACAATAAATTCGACTCTCCGAGCAACGCGCGCGTTAAAGCGTACGGCGACGGTATCGCGGGCATCCATAAGCGCGATAACGACGCTCACGGCAAACACCATGCGTCGTCAACCGGAGAAGGGGCTCCCTGATGAGCTCGCGTATGTCCACTGTCATTGAATTTCCATTTCAACCACGCTTGTCTTGATTAAGGTGCCATGGGCGGCGTCATCGTTCGGATAACCATCAGCGGAATGCTCCTCGGTGTCAATCGCCACCGAAATCCTGCAAATCGCGTGGGATTTCGGGACAGGCGCTTCGACAGGTCTTGACTACCCGACCGACGTGCGCAATCGGCTCCCCACTGCGGCGTAATTTCCGCGGATGGGCGACATTAGGGAAATTCGCCGAGATGACGGAACAAATTTATACTTCTGCGAAACTGTCCTGAGCGACGTGAAGTCTGGTGCGTTATCGCGTACAAACACGCTTACGCCCTAGCGGCGGACAGAATGGACCTAACTCGTTGCGCCAAAAACAGCGCGAGCTTGCGACCCGCCACGAGCTCGACGTCGGGATTGCGCCGATAGAGGGTCCGCGGGTCCTCATCAAGGTCGTCGAGATGTTCCGCCGCATGGATGTAAGGGTGAAGCGTGCCCCGAACGCGACATTCATGTCCCGAAAGCCCCGGCAGGTTGTGAGAAATGGATTGCCGCGTGCCGGCACACCGCCCCTGAGCGCTAGCTCGACATGGACGCGATCAGGGGCGACCAGCAACCCGAGCGTACTTTCGCCGCCGTAGCTCAGCGGGTCGACATTCGACGCGCCACCACGAAACATCAGACCCCTCACACCATAGAGCCAGTTTTCGACGCCGACGGTGTCCGCTGTAGCCGGAATCAACCTCAGGCTCACGCACGAGCGGGACATCAACGCACATACGTAGCTGTTATGCTGGTCGCGTTCGCCCGAAAAGAAGCGATCGCACCCCCGCCCAACCGAGCGCCGATGCGGTCCGTCCGGAAGCGTCATGCGTCTCCGAGGGCAGAATGACCGGCAACCGGCGCCACAAGCGATTTCAGGTCAAATGCGGGCTCACCGACATGGGCCGGCGTCGGGTGCGCCCCCGCCGCGAGTAGCTTGCGCGCGAGCATATGGTCCTGCGGACGGTTTATGCTGTCAACGGCGATGAGCTTCTCTTCCCGAAAGTAAAATACCGAGAACTTATGGTCTTCGACCGAGCCGCGCACCACGAACTCCGTGAAGCCGGTATTCACGCCGACCATCTGCAGCTTAATGTTGTATTGGTCCGACCAGAACCACGGCAGCGCGCGGTAGGGCACCAAGCGCCCCACGATGGCCGAGGCGGCCGTCTTCGCCATGTCGTTGGCGTTCTGCACGGACTCAATGCGGCCGGCTGCATTCATTGATCCACAGTGCGGTAAAAAAGAAGCGCAGTCCCCTGCGGCGAAAATCAGGGGGTCGCTCGTGCGAGTGAACGCGTCGACCGCAATGCCGCCCCTCACCACTAAGCCACTGTCGGAGGCGAGCTCCGTGTTTGGGGTCACGCCGATGCCCACAACGACAAGATCGGCCGGCAATCGGCGCCCATCATCAAGTTCGACCGCGACCCTGTCGGGATCGGGTAACATCGCGACCACCTTGCGCCCGAGCTCGAACGCGACGCCGCGGTCGGTGTGCTCGCGCTGGATGTACTCGGAGAGCCAGGGTGACGCGACGCGCGCAAGCGGACGTGATTCCGCCTCAACGACTATCACTTCGAGCCCCTGTTGACGCAACGTTGCCGCCACTTCAAGACCGATGTAGCCACCGCCGATGACAAGAGCGCGGCGGGCAGTCTTCGCCGACCGGGCCAGACGCCTGGCGTCGCCAAGGTCGCGAAGATAGTGCACCGCCTCGTGCGTGGCGCCGAGACAGTCGAGCTTGCGCACTCGCGCCCCCGTCGTGAGCGCCACGTGGTCGTAAGCGATGCGCGTGCCACTATCCAGTTCGACTTCCTGCCGTGAACGGTCGATGTAGGTCGCACGGGAACGAGGCATCCACTCTATCTTCTCTTCCTTGAAAAACGCCCGCGAACGCAGGGGCAACCGATCCTCCACATCGGTACCCGCCAGGAACCCTTTCGAGAGGGGCGGGCGGTGATAAGGCTCGTCAGGCTCGTCGCCGAGCAGGACGATGTTCCCGTCGAATCCGAATTCGCGCGCGGATGCAGCGAGCTGGGTGCCCGCGTGCGACGCCCCAACAATCACGAGAGTCTTTTTCATGATGTCAGCCCTGCTTCTGGGGAATCTGCACAACCAGCCCTTGCATCGCGGGCGTCACGACTAGCTGACAACTCAGGCGGCTTTCGGGACGGCGCTCCGCCGCCACTCCTTCGAGCAACTCGAGCTCAGCTTCATCGGGCACGGGAAATCCAGCCGCCGAGGACATGTCTACATAGACGTGACATGTCGCGCACGAAAGGCAACCGCCGCACTCCGCATCAATTCCGCGCACATTATTGTGAATGGCGGCTTGCATTACACTGGTGCCAGTTGGCACATCGAGCTCCCGACGCTCTCCGTCGCGCAGAATGTAAGTGACGATAGGCATGAAATCTCTCCTCCACGAAGGGAACGCCGTCAGAAGGTTTCGAAATACTCCCGGTGTTCCCACTCGGTGACTTCCAGGTTGAAACGGTTCAGCTCGGCTTCCTTGAGCTTGCAGAAATAGTCGATGAAGGAGTCGCCGAAGCCTTCGCGCAGACAATCGTCCGCGCGCAGTGCGTCGATAGCGGCACCCAACGTGCGCGGCAGCGAATCTGCGTGCGTTTCATACGGCGCATCAGCCGACGGCGGCAGATCGAGGTTGCGGCACAGACCGTCCATGCCGGAGAGCACCTGCGAGCCAAAATATAGGTATGGGTTGGCGGTTGGCTCGCCTACGCGGTTCTCGACCCGACTTGCCGGGTCGTTGAGGCCGCCCAGCACGCGGAGCATCACGCCCCGGTTGTCGCGACCCCAGATCGCCCGATCGGGCGCGTTCGAATACGGGCGATATCGACGGTAGCCGTTGACAGTCGGCGTGGACAGTGCCGTGGCGCCCTGCGCATGCGCGAGGAGGCCTGCGAGATACTTCTGCCCTACTGCCGACAGTGGCTCACCATCGCGGGTCGGGACGAAGGCGTTTTTGGCATCCGAGACGTTGACGAGGGACTGGTGCAGATGCCAGCCACTTGACACGACGTTCGGAATCTTCGGACGACACATAAAGGTCGCATGATAGCCGTTGCGCCGGCAAATCTGCTTGACGGCGCTACGGAAGAGAATCATGTCGTCAGCGCCGCGGATACCCTTCGTCGGCGCAAACGTAAACTCGAACTGGCTCGGCCCATACTCGACCTCAAGCGAACGCACGGGAAGCTCAAGCGCTGAGGCGTTCTTGCGAAGCAGCTCCATCACCTCGTCGACGGCGTCGTAACGCAACTCCGTCAGGTACTGATAGCCGTGGGAGAGCAGCTCGACATCAGGCGGCGTGCCTGGCTGACCAGAATGCTCGGGCATCATGTTCGGGTTAGTGACCTTGAATACGTGGAACTCGACTTCGAGGCCCGACATGAACTCGTACCCGCGATTCGAGAGCTGCTCGAGCACACGGCGGAACAGATGGCGTGTTCCAAATGGCACGGGGTTGCCATTGGTGAAGTAGACGTCGCACATCACCCAGGCCGTATGCCGCGCCCAAGGAAGGACGCGGAAGGTCTCGGGGTCTGCGACCATTAGCGTATCGCGCGCACCCTGCATTTCCGTCATGCCAAAGCCCCCGCCAGTGGTGAACACGGGGAACACCGTGCGGTGTGAGGTGTCCTTCGCAAAGAGCGTGGTCGTGAGCGTGACCCCGTTCTTGAAAGCGTTGATAGCCTCATCGACGACGAGAGTCTTGCCGCGCAGAAGTCCGTGCTGGTCGGGAAACGAAAACCGCACCACCTGGACATCACTTTTTTTCAGACGCTCGAGCAATACCTCGTATGCGTCGTGCTGACTATCTGTCCACAGGCCATGTGATTCTACGAAAGACATGCTTGCATCGCGCTGCCGCCGTGACCGCGCGCTCCGTTCAGGTTGCGGGATGGTCTTTAAGCCTTCGGTGCCAGCCACGGCGCCGCCGCGCGGCGCTTGAGGTCCGACTCTTTCCAATACTCATCCCAGCGGTCTGCCGGGCCGATGCCATCGATGGATGCGGGACCCGTGAGGCGGGCGGCCTGTTCTTCGTCGATGATCATCAGCGTCTTCTCGCCCGCCTGATGCTTCTCGATAGCTTCGACCAACAGCCGGCGGTACGCAATGATGCCTTTGTCGGTCGTGCCCAAGTGCTCGCGTGTGCGGTCCTGGATGACGCCCTGTGATTCGACGGCCCACTGATCGTGCACGTTTATGTCGAAGCCCATGCCTGTGTAGGTCTCTGTCTTCTGCTCGTTCAAATCAAAGCCATAGTTGTTGCGCTTGTTCTTCCGTGACGTGTAATCGGGCAGCTCATACAGATCGAGCCTCTGCTCGCGCATCTGTGCCTTGTTGGGCGGTTTCGAGAAGCTCGTGAAGATGGCGTACCAGTAGCAGTTCTCGTCGTCGACTGGCACGTGCCATTGGGAAATGGTCATCTCCGAACTCATCGGAATCACGAAGGCCTGCGGGAACACGACGTTGGTCACGCGAACGTGCGTGCGCTCATCGCTCAGTGGGCGCTTCGCGATGAGGCGCAGCCCGTACTCGGCTGGGTTCACCAGGATCTCGGGCGATTCGAATTCGCGCAGCACCTTGGTGATGGGCATGTCCGAGTCCGCGGACACGCCGCGGAACTGCTTGCCGTAGCTCTCACCTACATCGTCATCTTCGAAGAAGCGATGAAGGAACGATGCGTGGGCCGGGTCGATGCCGACTTCCAGCGCCTGGAGCCAGTTGCATTCGAAAAGGCCCTTGAAAGCGAACGTGTATTCGCAGGGCGCGGCAAAGCAGTCGAAGTTCGGGAAGGCGGGCGGCTCGCCCTTTCCGATATAGGCGAAGAGGATGCCACTGCGCTCAACGATCGGGTAGGCGCTCTGACGGACGCGGCTACACAGCGTGCTGCCCACGGGTTCTCCCGGCGTCGATAGACACTTGCCGTTGGTATCGAAAAGCCAGCCATGGAACGCACAGCGGATGCCGCCACCCTCGAGGCGGCCCGCCGCCAGGTCGGCCCCGCGGTGCGGACAGTCACGGTCGAGCATTCCGTAGTTCCCCAGCTCGTCCTTGAAAACGACGAAGTCCTGCCCCATCAGGCGTACGGCACGAACCGGACGGTCGACGACTAGCTCGTCGACCAGCGCCACGGGCTGCCAGTGGCCGCGCAACAACTCGCCTGCGGGCGTGCCCTTGCCTACGCGCGTTATCAGGGCGTTTTGCTGGGAACTCATCATGACTTTTCTCCGGTAGGTGGGGGATGCAGTCGACGAAGCAATGTATCCAACTCGCCGTCACTTGAGACCGGATCGTATTCCAGTGAATTCACAACCTCAATCATTGTATGCACTACATTGATCCGCCCCCTTCTGGAAAGGATGCTCGACAACTTCAAACCGAGCGCCTACTATGTTGATTTAATTGAATATTATTTATTAATACAGGGTTTTCACTTAGTAACACAGATTGATAAGCTCCAATCTTTCTGCATACATTAGAAAACTCGACGCGATACCGGATCAGCACTTAGACACGACTGTCGCCCACTTGGTCTACACTGTATGCAGTCAAGGCCGACTTGATGCGGCTCGCATGACCGACCGCAGGAGAGAAGTAATGGAATCCCAGCAAGAGCGCGTACTGGTCTATTTGCGCGACCTGATACTCAAGGGCGAATTTGCGCCCGGCGAGAGACTAGCCGAGGTGGCACTTGCCGAACGCTTGCAGGCTTCACGGACGCCAGTGCGACTTGCGCTCACCACCCTCCAGCAGGAAGGCCTCGTGGAACCCTCGCCGGCGGGCGGCTATGTAATGCGCCGCATCACAGCCACGGAGATTGCCGACGCTATCGCGGTCCGCGGACACCTGGAAGGGATGGCCGCGCGCTTGGTCGCCGAGCACGGGGTGCAGCGCCAGCTCTCGAACGGGCTTAACGAATGCCTGCGAACGGGCGACCGCCTGCTCGCGAAACAGGAGCTGACACTCGACGACTATGCGGTGTATACGGACATGAACAACCGCTTCCACCAGCTGGTCGTCGAGGCGTCCGGCAACGCAGCACTCATCCGAGCCATCGATATGAATAACCGGCTGCCCTTTGCCTCCGCGAGCGCGATGCTGCCGATGCAGTCGGCGCTACATGAAGGTCGCGACTGGCTGTTTATGGCACACCGGCAGCACCACGGTCTCGTGCACGCGATGGAAAAAGGCGAAGGCACGCGGGCCCAAGCACTGGCTTCCGAGCACGTCCAGATTGCGCAGATGAACCTCAACTATGCACTGGAAAGCCCGGAGCTTTGCAAGAAGCTTGCGCCCGCCATTCACCTGGTCGCAGACGCAGTGCTTTAAGCCTGCACTCGATTTCACCAGATCGTCGTGCACTGGATCATGTCAGCGGCGACCCAGGAACGCTTGAGCCACCCGTGTGCACCAGTATCGGAACATGGGCCAGCATAACGCCGATGAAGTATAGCTAGCCGGACATGCGGCCAAAACGGGCACTTTCCTCGTGCACCGCATGTTCGGCACCCACCCAACACACTCACTGCGTGGTCGCCTGCTTCCCGCCTTGCCACAACGTCGGCCGCTGCTGGCACATGAAAGAGCACGGCAATCCAGTTGATTACGTTCCTGCATGCGTTTCCCACTTCATTCCATGCCTCCGGAATAGTTGCAAGTTCCTCGTGCAGCTCAAGAGCAGCGTGCCCCACGTCGAACCGCGCTCAACTCTCCGCAGCGTACAGCAGGCGGCGAAATCACCCTTTCCCCGGGCCACTGATGGCTGACCCCACAACCGCCCGACCCGCCGTCGCATGCAACCGCTTCTCCCTCGGAACATGGACTAGAAGCGGAGCCCAAGAGCACCGGCAAGATCCACCGACACACGAATGCAAATACGGGTCACAAGGGGGATTCGACGCGAACTCCAGCTCCTCAGGACCGTTCGACGATAGCAATGCTCAAACGGCCTGCCGCATCGTCCGCCATTCCATGGCAGCAAGGAAGTGAAACATCTGCAAGATCAAATTGCACGTCGTTCAATTCGACTGCCCGGTCAACTATCGCATCCGCCAAAGCTGGTAGAAAATAGCTGCCGCCACCGAACTCATTTCTCAACGTGTTCTACAGTCATGTAATCCAAGGCGCACGTGCGTGGCCAAAATGACTCACTGGGCAGTCGGCACGCAAAACCCCCTGTTGGAAGCGGAACGTATCGAATCGACACGCTACCCGCTAAACTTCCATCCACGCCGCACCGGCTCGGCGCCGAGCGAGCAAAGAATCAGGAAACGCCCCGAGGCCGGCACCCTCATTAAAAGGTCCAAGGATCCATGCGGGAAGTTGGTACAGCACGGATCGCCGCTGGGCCTCAATGGAACGTGTACGTGCCGTAGTGAGATGCACGGCCCGCCGTGCACTCAGGGACTCTGATCGCGCGTGCGCGAGATGAAACAACCAACTGCGCATCAGTAGCCCCTCCTACACCGCCTTGACCATACAGCGTGCCGCTCCGGGCCGCGCGGCCAAATCCACGCATGATAGTGGCCTAGCACCAGGAACGAATATTTGCACTGCCGATGCCCACAGAAATCTGCGCTGCCAGCGAAGTTTGGGAGAGACGGTCCAGCTTCGGTTCCAGAATAGCCATGACCTATGGTGCACTAAAAATTTACGTTCTTGGTTCTTTTTTATGAACCCGTAAAAGATCATGCTTCTAGCCTCCCCGGAGCTAATCATGAAACACCAGTGCATCCTTCTTTCTCCTGTAGTGGCTGCGAGTATGACCTTCGGCGCGCGGCGGCGGCTCGCGGTGTCGGCGATACGGTCAAGCCAACCTTCTCAAGGGCGGTTTCGAACATGCCTGGCAAATCGCTCGTCGCCGTGGAAGCCTCTTACCCCCGGCCGGGCCTCGTATTCCCATACTCATGTCAAGTCGGCTTTCGTTTACGCATACGTCGTCTTGGGCGGCGTGGCCGTCAAGGTGAACAATGAGCCGCAGCACGTGTACAAGGCAGGGGAGAGCTTCTTCAAGGAGCCCGGTTCATGCCATTGAGTAACCCGCGACGTGAGCGCACGACCGCGCCCAGAAAGCTACCCGCGGTATTCCTTGGCAATTCCGACGACGTGGAACTTACGACCAACGAAAAGTAGGAGATTGAGATGAGATTGGACTACCCCAAAGCATCGCCCGATGGTGTAAAGGCGTTTCGCGGCGTGCACAGTTATATCATGCAGTCGGGTCTCGAAGACGTCCTGATCAACCTCGTCTATCTGCGCGTGAGCCAGATCAACGGATGCGCCTACTGCCTGGACTTGCATACCCGGGATCTGATCAAGAAGGACGTAACGCCCGCTAAGCTTGCCCTCGTGCAAGCCTGGCGCGAAGCAGAATCGATGTTCAGTGACCGCGAAAAAGCCGCGCTAGCGTGGGCAGAATCAGTGACCTGTGTGGCGGACACTCGCGTGCCCGACGACCATTTCAATGCCGTTGCTGCAGTGTTCAGCGGGAAAGAGCTTGCGGACCTCACGATGGCAATTAGCTTGATGAACGCCTATAACCGACTCGCCATCAGCTTCCGCCGCGTCCCTGACTCCGCATTGGCCGCGAATCATTAAGATTTGCCGCCCCTCTGGTACCGAGCGGGAAAATTGAGAAGCACAACTAAACAGGTGCGTATTCTCGTTTATGTTCCGAGATGACACCATAACTACGATTTAACGAATTCCGCGGCTGCGACGGGCGAGAACCGACGCAGCGGTGACTTTCTTGTATATCTAAACGTATGTGAATTAACAATCGAGACACCGCACCAAAAAGTCGCTCCGACTTAAGTTCAAAAGATACACCATCTCCGTTTACAGAATGCCATTTTGCAGAGTCATTCTGTTCCTTGATGGCACAAGCAATCATGGTCAGTCTCGAATGTTGGTCGCCGAATGATTATTGACAAAACCGAGAAACCATCCATGGCGCTTTCAAATTCAGAACGACAACGACGGTATCGGCAGAGGCGCCTCGGTGCTGGAGGAAAACACGAGCGCATCAGTTGTCTTGTATCCATCGCCGCGAAGCGAAGTCTAGAGCGCTTGGCATTTCATTTCAATAGCACCATTACAGACACAGTCGAGATGCTGATTAAGGAGAAAGCCAATGAGGTGCTCAGCCAGCTTGACGAAAGTGGGAAGCTGCGCTTCTTTTCGCAAGGACTCGTATCGGAGGACATCTAACGATGTAGTCAGGTGCACAATGAGGCGGATTCACGGCTCACAGTAACGCGTCTACGACGATGTGTCGTTTCGATCCGAGCTTTCCTCGATCTGTCGGGTTCGGGCCGGTTTCCTGGCCCCCCCGGGTCTGGAGACACTGGCTCCATCGACGCTTGCCCGCTCCCAATCGATCTGGTCGTGCTCACGCAGCCGACGAAGCATCGCCAGGTGCAGCCGCTCCCATACGCCGGCGTCCTGCCAGGCTCGTAGACGCCGCCAGCACGTCATGCCACTGCCGAAGCCCAACTCCTGGGGGAGGTCTTCCCACGGAATACCGGTTTGCAGTACATACAAGATGCCGTTCAGTGCCGCTCGGTCATCGACCGTGCGCCGCCGTCCACCCTTGGGCGAGGGCGTGAACTCCGGAATCAGTGGTTCGAGCGCCACCCATAACTCGTTACTGATTTTGCGTCTTGCCATGCCGCAACGATATGACGTTCGTAGCCTCATGTCCAAGTTGTGTTCGCGGCTCTTAGGCTGAACGCTATCGGCACATCGCGCCACGGTCGTCGGAACCGATCCGGAAGACAGTCTCGACATGCCAACGATTGTCGCTTGCCGGTCGCCCCGAGGGCGCTTTCTTGACCTGGTAAGACGGAGTCGACTTGTGCCCATACTTGATTGCCAAACAGCGTTCGACTCATCTTAGCCTGCTCGCACAAAAGACACGGTGCAGACACGTTTCATCGAATATAAACAACCCATAGCGCCGAGCGTAGTCCCCGATGTCGAAATCCGTATCTCCCCCCCGCCCCACTCGGCACCGCGTCCTGGCGCCGGCCGACAGCACGCGTGGCCACACCATCGCTTTCTCTCGCTTCCGGCTGCGGCGTGGCGCGGGCCAGCTTATCGCCGACGGCGAGATTGTCGCGGTCGGCGCGCGCGCGCTCGCGATCCTGATCCTGCTGATCGAAGCGAGCGGCCGTGCGGTGCCGGTGACCATGCTGCGCGATGCCGTCTGGCCCGGAATCAAAGTCAGCACTAGTACCGTTCAGTCCGAGATTTCTGCCTTGCGGCGCGCACTCGGCGACGACAGCGACCTGATCGAGACCGTGCCTCGTCGCGGCTACCGCTTCACCGGCGATCTGCGCATGGTGGAACAGCTCGACATCGACGGCGGCGACCACCTGGCCCGTGACGCGACGCAGTCAGACGATCTAATGACGCAGCCCGGGGGCGACGCCGTGCCGCCCGCGTCGCGGGGACGCGACACACTCTCACACGTCAAGCCGCACGATCTCACGCCCTTCGTCGGCCGCCACGCTGAACTGGCCGAGCTGCTGGCCACTGTGCCAGCGGCGCGCGCCGTAACGCTGACTGGTGCGGCCGGGATCGGCAAGACGCGCCTGGCGATCGAGGCTGCCCGAGGCCTCGCGCCCTCCTTTCCCGACGGCGTCGCCTACGTGCAGCTGGCGACGCTGTCGACGCCCGATCGTGTGGTGCACGCGATCGCAGACGCGCTCGGCGTCGACACGCGCGGCGGCGAGCTGGGCGCAACTCAACTGGCTGAGACGCTGCGCGAGCGGCGCCTGCTGATCGTGCTCGATCATGTCACACCGATGCGGCACGCGGCGGCGGGGGTGATCGAGCAACTCACAGCCACCACTCCAGGCGTACACGTGCTCGCCTCGTCCGACACGCCGCTGGCGGTCGGCGGCGAACGCGCGATCGCAGTGGCGCCGCTCAGTTTCTCGACCGACGCGCACCAACCATACGACTCCGGCGACAGCGACGCGCTGGCGTTGTTCTTCGCGGCGTTCGCGCGCCGCCGGCGCCGCGACGGCACGCGTCCGGCCGCACGGCTGCCGGCCGATGCGCTGACGGCCGCTGTCTCTATCTGCACGAGCCTTGACGGCATGCCGCATCCGATCGAACTGCTGGCCGCCAACCTGGCTGGGGCGCTTGTCTCGAACGGAGACTTGCACTCGGTGTTCGAAGCGTGCGCCACGGATCTAGACCACTTCCTCGCGCAGCGCTCGGGCTCGCGACGGCGCCTGCTACCGCACGCGGACCTGCAGATCGCCAGTCTCGACTTTGTGCACGGCCGGCTCGACGCCAACACACGCACCACGCTGGACCGTCTCGGACTGTTCCACGGCGCCTTCGAGGAGGGTGCGGCCATCGAGCTGCTGATTGCCTTCGACCGCGCTCTCGGCCTCACCGAACCGCCCGCTGAAGCGGTCCGCGAGAGGCTGCGCCACTTAGTCAGCGCGGGCCTGATCGACGACGTCGAATGCGACGGTGAGATGCGCTTGCTGCTGGCGCCCTCGGTGCGCCGCTTCGCGCTGGCCACGCTGGCGCGCACGCACGAGCGGGCCACTCCGTTCGCGCTGCACGCGGCGTTGATCGCTCGCATCGTAGCGCGCCGCTTCGGCGCCAACCCCTTTCTCGCGCCACCTTCGGTGCGTCATGACCTGGCCGACCTGCGCGGAGCGCTCGAATGGGCGGTCGACGCCAGAAAACCAGAGCTCGGCGCGGACCTGCTCGACCATACCGCCCCCCTGTGGATGCGGCTCTCGCTCGGCGACGAATACGTTGGCTGGGCGCGGCGCGTGGCGATCTGCGGCTACGACGGTGAGGTGCGCCAGATCCGCCGTGAGTTGCGCGTAGCGGCCGTGCTCGCCAACGCACTGACCTGCAAGCGCAACTCGTCCTGTGAGGCGGCCCTGCAATGGCAGCGCGTCTACGAGATCGCCAACGCCTGCGCCGACAACTCGACCCGCCTCCGCGCGCTGCAGCACCTGTTCTTCCGCGCCCAGATCCGCGGGGAGACCGATCGCGCCCGCGAATTCGCGCGCAAGTACTCAGAGATCGCAAACGCGGCGAACTGGCCGGCCGCTCAGCACAACGCGCGATTGATCGAAGGGCTTCTGCGCGCCTATACCGGCGACTTGCACATGGCGATCCCTCTGTTGAGCGGAATGCTCGACGGGACCGACACCCCACCGCCGGATGTGATCCGTGAGGCGCGTGTGCTGGCCACACGGCACGGATTTTCACTGCATCTGATCGCTGGCGCGGCGCTGTCGACTGTTCAGTGGCTGGCAGGTGGCACGGCGCGCAAATGCGAGATCCCCGAGCTAAACGCTGTCGACACCGAGCCGCTGTCCTGCTGTGTGACCTTGCGCCACGCCTGCGCGCTCGCGGTCGCGGAAGATGACGCGCCCCGCGCTGAGGCATACGCGGCGGCGCTGGTCAAACTGGCAGGCTCAGCCGCGCCGCAGCGCTGGCTGCGCACCGTGTTTGATGTCCAACGCTGGCTGCTCAGCCGACAGGGCGATGCGTCGGTCGCGCTTTCGCTGGTGGAGGAGATCGCGCGCCGCTTCGAATCATATCGCCTGCCGTCGGTCGAGCTAGCGTTCGTCACCACCCTACTGCCAGCGATCCCCGTAGCCATTAGGCCCGCACTCGCTGACACGCTCGCGCACGGCATCGCCCAGGCCGTGCGCCGCGCCGATCGCACCGGCGAGCGCTGGGCCATGCCCTGGTTGCTGCACCTGCAAGGCATGCTGTCGCGCGCACGCGGAGAGCCGCACGAGGTCACGCGCCGCGTTTTCCTGCAGGCGCTGCGCTGCGCCTCCGAGCAGGGCGCTTATCGCATCGTCGAGAGGATCCGCCTCGATCTCGACGCGCTCGACGGTGCGGACGCTACCTGAATCTCGCCCGAATTCGCGAAGAATGCGTGACATTCCCGACTCCGCAACATCGAATTGGCGACGGAAGCCTCCGTGACTAGTGACCGTTATCCACACCCGCTATCATGGGCCTATACGCCAAGGTGAGAGCCTCGCTCCCCGGGCGTGGCTCGCATACGTTCCAGGAGCCACGATGCCGTCGTTCAGGCCTGTCCTCGCCCGTCTCGGTAGCGGTGGTAGCGGCGCCGCCCAGCCAGAGAGTAGGTCAATGCTCTCGGCATGCAGGGCATCACACACCCGATGCCGACTGTCGGCGCGCAACCGGGTGCACCGTTGCCGGAAGCGCACACACGCGCCGATGCGGCGTGGCCCGCCCGCTCCACGCACCCGCGGACTGCTCCGCTGGCTCATACAGCCAATCCGGCTGCTCACGCCGGCCACAACGGGCGGGTGACAGTCACCGGGCATACCACGAACACTGCCGCGCACGCGCAGGCGCCGGTCACCGAGCTGTCCGCGCCCTTCGGGTGGCACTCGAGTGACCTGGCCTCGTTTTCACGTATAGAAATTCACGCAGTGATCAACCTAGGCTCATAGTCGACGGCGGTAAGGTAGTCGATCGAAGTATGCGTGCGTTGACGATAGTAATAACCCTCGATCCAATTGACGATATCCAGGCGAGAATGGGCGCGCGTTTCGTAGTGGTTCTGATAGATTCTCTCGGCCCTCAATGTCTTGAAGAAACTCTCCATCGGCGCGTTGTCCTACGCGTCGGCACGACTGCTCCTCGAAACGTTTATCTTGAACAAGGCGGCCAGTTTCCCGTAGGCGCTGCTGATATATTGGGCGCCGCGATCGGAGTGCAGCGACAAATCCAGTAGCCGTTTGCGTTGTCAGCAAGCGCCGCGCAACGCGTGGCGGACCGGACCCGAGTGATCCGCTTTGACATCGACCGGCCCACGACACGCCGTCTCGTCAGATCCAGGATCGCTGCCAGCTACAGCCAGCCTTCGCCGGTCCTGACGACCGGGAGAGTAGGCCGGCGGAGTTTCACCCCCAGCCTCTCGCAGAACCGGACGTGAGCCTCTCGACTCATCCGGCCCCCATCATCCAACCGCCGGAAGACATCCCATTCCCCAGTGCGCAAAGGCAGCCGGAAACCGACGCGCCAGCCGCCCGAGGGCGTGTCTCCCCCGCGTTTTATGGCGAGCGAGAGATTTGTACTTGCGCATCATCCAGCGCGTCAGGTAGTCGCTCATGTGTTTCCAGATCACCGACATCGCCGAGCCATGGAAGCGGCCGTAGTACTGCTGCCACCCCCTCAGAATCGGATTGAACATCGCTGCCAGGTCGCCCAATTCGCGGTCACACATCAGTTGCAGATGCCATCCCCGGATAGTCTGCCGCATCGCCTTGAGGGCGTCACGGCTGACCGCCGGGGCGAAGTTCACGTAGACCCGTGAACCGCACCGGGAATCGTGGAGGCTGGTTGGTTTAAGTTAATGCGGACACGTCAGCGGCATCTCCGAGTTGCCTGTAGTAGTTTGCCTCAGCTTCAGCAGGCGGGATATAGACGAGCGGTTCCATCAGCCGATGGTGGTTGTACCAGGCGACCCATTCCAGCGTAGCCAGTTCGACGGATTCCCTCGTTTTCCAAGGGGCGCGCCGATGAATCAGTTCCGTCTTGTACAGGCCGTTGATCGTTTCGGCTAGCGCATTGTCGTAGCTGTCGCCCCGGCTGCCGACCGACGGCTCGATGCCGGCCTCAGCCAGCCGTTCGCTGTAGTGAATGCTGACGTATTGGGCCCCTCTATCGGAGTGGTGTCTCAAAGTCCCGTCCTCGCCCGGTTGGCGGGTGTACAGTGCTTGTTCAAGTGCATCCAGAACAAAGTTCGTGGTCATCGACGAGCTGACGCGCCAGCCAACAATACGGCGGGCGAACACGTCGATCACGAATGCCACGTACAGCCAGCCTTGCCATGTCGAGACATACGTAAAATCCGAAACCCAGAGCTGATTCGGTCGGTCAGCCTTGAACTGCCGGTTGACTCGGTCCAGCGGGCGCGGCGCGCTCACATCGGGAATCGTCGTGCGAACACGCCTACCGCGAATTGCGCCACGCAAGCCCTGCAGCTTCCTCAACCGTCCGACCGTGCAGCGTGCCACCGCAATGCCTTCCCGGTTCATCTGCGTCCAGACCTTCGGCACGCCGTAGACCTGCATGTTGGCTTGCCAGACACGCTTGATCTTCGGTTGCAAAAGCTCATCGCGTTTCGCGCGGGCGCAGCGTTTCCACGGATCGCGAAGTTGTGCTGCATGGCGTCGGTAGCCCGACGGAGCAATCCGCGAGAGCTTGCAGATCGGCTCGCCCCCGAAGGTGTCGCGATGCTGATCAACGAAGGCCTTCGGGACTTGAAACGGCGGTCGAGCTCCGCCTGGGCGCAAAATGCGCTGGTAGGTCCAATGAGTCGCTGCAACGGCCTCGCATAGCTTATCGGCCGGAGACATGAAGCCCAATGTCTTTCTGGGCCTTTCATTGAGCCGCGCTGCGATCTTGTTCAATTCCGCCTGCAAGTATTGATCAAGTGGCGTACCGTGGGGGCAAGTACTGACGCAGGAGTCGGTTCGTGTTTTCGTTGGTACCACGTTGCCAAGGACTTCGCGGGTCGCAGAAATAGACCTTCACGTCCGTGGCGATCGTGAAGTCTTTGTGGTTCGCCAGCTCCATGCCGCGGTCCCAGGTGAGCGACTTGCGTAGATGCTGCGGCAACCGCTTAACCTCGCGCTTCAGGCCCGCCACAACGCTCACCGTGTCTTTTCCCTTTACCTTGACGATGATGGTGAACCTCGAGCGCCGCTCGACCAAAGTGGCGACATGAGTATTGTTGGCGCCACTGACGAGATCTCCTTCCCAGTGACCAGGCACCGCACGGTCGGCTGCTTCAGGTGGTCGCTCGTGAATCGAAACCGCGTCAGCAATCTACGCGAATCGCCTCGTCATCGGCATATCGGTTCTTAAGCCGACCGCTCACTTGCTCTGGAGACCATTCGCGGCAAAGCTCACGCTCGACCGCATAGCGCAAGCGCCGGTTCTGCTCCAGGAGGCAGCGTTTGGGTCGCAGAGCAGCATGCAAGGCTCGCTCATCCGCTTCCAGAGCTCGATAGTGACCCGTTCCGCCGTTACGCGCAATCTCACGGGAAATCGTGGAAGGCGCGCGGTTCAACTGGCGGGCAATCGCTCGAATTGAAAGTCCAGCCGAAACGCCACGCGAGATCTCTTCACGTTCACTCAAAGTCAATGCTCGCAACGACCGCTTACGAGCAGCAGGGGTGTACCCGCCGCATAGTCGGATCACGCCGTAGATCGAGCCAGCAGGCTTGCCTAGCGCCTTCCCGATGCCCAGAAACGATTCACCTGCCCGCCACCGCGGCCAAACCTCGGACTTGCCTTCTGGCGACAACCCCCGCCGTCCCATTTGTGCCATTCGTCAACCCTCCCTCATTCGATATTAATAGGAAGGTGTTGCAACGATCGATTGAACCTACCCTCGCCAGTTTGAGAATCTCGTTGGTTCGGCGGAATTCCTTGACCTCGCGCTCCAAGGCTTTGATGCGTTCAAGCTCGGCCGTACTCACGCCATCGCGCTCTCCACGGTCGACCTCGTCGCGCTTAACCCAATCCAACAGCGTCTGCGGCGTGCAGGCGATCATCGGTGCAATCGATTCGACTGCCGCCCACATCGACGGGTGCTCGCTACGCCGCTCGCGTACCAGGCGCACTGCGCGCTCTCGGACTTCCGCGGAAAACTTGCTTGGCTTCTTGTTCATGGCTCCATTCTCTCAAGAGTTGGAGCCTCCACAAAACTCGGTGCGGTTCATCTAGCAATATCGGTCGATGATCTCGAACAGTTGACGGCACGATTTCGCGACGTACGGTTCAGGCGCCGTGGCAACCCCGAGCAAAAGGCCGGGTAAGGACCAGGATGGAGTCGCGAACCACATGGACAAAGGCGATGGCGCCAAGCCAACGGTCATCGCTTCCCGCGCGATCTGCACGTCAGGCGCCCCGTCGGGGAGTCTGAGAAGTACTGCCAAGCCCGCGTTAACCCACTCCCGGTCGCGGATTCGTAACTGCTCACATAGCGCGTCACGCTGGGCGGAATATAGACGCTTGAGCCGACGCACACGCCGGATGTAGTGGCCATCGCGCATAAATTGTGTCGTGGCTAGTTGAATTACTGGTGAGGGCGCAGGTGCAAGCGTTGCCGCAACCTCGGCGAACGCAGTAGCCAATTCCGATGGAACAACAACAAATCCGAGTCGCAGCCCTGGGCTTATAGTCTTACTAAAAGAACCGATGTGGATAACCCGTTTGCCCTCGTCCAAAGACGCCAAGGCGGGTGCCGCCCTGCCTTCTAGTTGTAGCTCACTGAGGTAGTCATCTTCGATGATCCAGGCGTTGCTTGAGACCGCCCATTCAAGCAGCTGCAGCCGCCGCCTTAAAGACAGGGTCGAGCCCAAGGGAGCTTGTTGACCGGGCGTCACCACGGCTAATGCAGCGTCCACAGCGTTCTCGATTCCGTAGCCTACGTTGACGCCTTCGGCGTCCACCGGTACTGGAACAATCCTCAAACGAGCGAGCTCTAACGCCTTCCGGGTAAGGAGGAAACCAGGCTCTTCCATCCACACCTTCTTACCGTCCAAACCTAACACCCGCAGTGAGAGGCCTAACCCGGAGCTGTATCCCGAGGTGATAAACACCTGCTCCGGGAAGCAATGGAGGTTTCTAGAGATGGAGAGATAGCCCGCAATCTCTCGGCGTAGCTCGAACTCCCCTCTGGGATCGGGGTAGACCAGTGACGAGAGTGATCCCGTCTTCAATAGATTGGAAGAGCGTGCGCGTGCAAAAAGCTTTTCAGGTAGGCCGTCCACCGCGGGAATGCCGAGCTGAAAGACTGCTGGCCCAGCCATCATCTCCTGATAGATCCTCATAACTGCGCCGGGCTGGGGCGCCTCTGGCTGAACCGCCGCCGCATGAGGCCGCGGCGCGACACGGGTACCCCTCGCTCCGAATGTTTCGACCATTTGGGCGTCAGCTAGACGTTCATACGCCGCTTGAACTGTACCGCGCGCTACACCGAGGCGCGCGGATAGGCCCTGCCATGAGGGCAATCGAGCACCAGGTGCGAGCAGGCCTGACTCTATAGCCCGACAAATACTCATACGAATTTGTTCTGACAGGGACAGCTTCGCTGTCCTGTCGAGATGAATCTGCAGGTCCGAATCCATATTCTTGATACACACAAAAATTGGCAATCTTGGTTCTTCAATTCGTACCGTCGATGGTACAAGATCTGAGCGCCGATATGGAGATCCCCCGCCGTGCTCGTTCGTCCGATTCTGACTGCATTTTGCGCGACAGTTGCACTCCCCGTAAGCGCTGGGACTAGAGCGCATGGACCCGACGACATTGTGAAGCCGAATTTTGAATAAACGGTCCCCAATATGCCAGACAAATCGCTCGTCGCTGTAGGAGTCGAGTATCTGCCGGGCGCTGCCTCGGTCCCTCATGTGCATTCAAAGTCTGGCTTCATTCCCGCGTACACGTGATCGTGGGCGTAGTCGAATCAACGGTTAATGATGACGAGGTGCGAGCGTTCCGTGCAAGTGAAAGCCGGTCCGAACCTCCGGGCGCGACCAATCCCGTAATCCAGAATGCAAGCAAGACCCAAGCTGCAAAGCTGTTGGCGGTATTCGTCGTTGATAGCAATGGCAAAGAACTAACCACGTAGATTAAGTAAGCGATTTGTTGAAGCGCGAAATGAGCACACCGACCTCAACAAACGGGTTTTTCCTATTGACGCCATGTTATTTCGTCATGCTTATGAATTGGTGATAGAAAGCGACCGGTCGGTGACCTCTCTCGGGTTCGCGTTAATGCGGATTCTCTGATTGTTTTCTTGCAACCTGGCACTTTCGTTTATAGGAGATGGAATGCCCCAACCCCAACAGTTCTTGCGTACCGTGATCTGGAATGGCCGCCCGTTCGATGGTAAAAAGGGGCAAGGGCGAGAACACCGTTGCAGTCACAGAACCCGCGACCCGCGAACAACCGGACAGTTGGTACTGATTGACCCTACACGTTTTGCCCCGACAGGCGGCAGCGGTCCGCACGCGGGAGACTTGGGCCGCCCTACCTTATGAGGAACGCGAGCAAGTTACGCAAAGCAGCGGTTTCAGTGCGCCAAGAATCTGATTGGCGTATCGAGACTGGCCTTTCCTGAGCATCTCATCGAAATCGTCTTCAAGGCAGTACGGCGTACACCATAGGCTGCCCCTAAAGATCCATGCGGCGCTTTCGATCATGTTCTTCGGGATGCTCTTCGACCTGGACCACTGCCGTGGCCCGTCATTGACCGACGCCGGTCTCGCATTCGTTGAATTTCGCCGCGCGGCCGCGACGAGATGCTCGGCGCGCCGGCAGGGTCACTCCTTAGCCCGAACGGCCTGCGGCCCGCTCGCCTATATCTTCACGCATCTGAAGTTCGATCTCAAAGCGACGACTCACGCAGAGCTCTACCTCAGTTGGCC